>CANGVU010000167.1 GCA_947457325.1 Flavobacteriales bacterium
AACATCAGTTTTTGATTTGTCTTCACAAATTGAGGTGGGCTTTGGAATTACTCGTGGTCGATTTAAATTCTATTTGTCCGGAGCCAAAATGGACTCATTTATTAATTTGTGGAGTACGCCCATTCAAGATTTCAATATTAAGAGTACAGGACTCATTGCTGCGGCAGGAATCAAAGTGGAATTTGGCAAAGGGCTATTGAAATAAACTTTTTTCTTAATATGCGTTTCAATTACTTCCAAAATTTTGCGGTATGAATCGCCAACGATTTTTACAAACCTTATTGATCTTGCCATTGGGAGGAATTGCTATGAAATTAAATGACTTGTATGCACAGCAGTTGTCTTGGGAGACAACAGAGAAAATGCCTGTACTTTTTTTAGGTCATGGCAGTCCCATGAATGCCATTGAAGAGAATGAATTTGTTCAGGGATTTAGAAAGGTAAGTTCCGGCTTACCTACACCCAAGGCCATTGTTTGTGTTTCTGCGCATTGGGAGACAAAAGGAACTTATGTGACGGCTATGCCGATGCCGAGAACCATTCATGATTTTGGTGGTTTTCCCAAAGCCCTTTTTGATGTTCAATATCCGGCTCCAGGAGCTCCCGAGTTGGCTGAGTCCATTAAAAGCTTGAGCGATTTTGCGCAAATAGAGCTTGATCACCATTGGGGATTGGACCACGGCGCTTGGAGTGTTATCAAGCATTTGTATCCTGAGGCCAACATTCCTGTGATTCAACTAAGCATCGATTATTCACAGGGGCCAGAGTATCATTATCAGCTTGCGCAATCCCTTCGACAGCTCAGACGCAAAGGAGTGTTGATTATTGGCAGTGGCAACATGGTGCACAATCTGGGCATGGTGGCATGGGACAAGTTGAATGGACCCGCTTATGGTTACGATTGGGCCTTGGAGGCAAGTGCAGAGATGAAGTCGAATATACTCAGCGGACATGATCAAGCGTTGATTGACTTCAAGAAACAAAAAAAATCTTGGCAATTGGCCATTCCTACTCCTGAACATTATTTACCCCTGATCTATACTTTGGGATTCAAAGAGAAAGATGATGAGATTGGTCTATTCAATGACGCACCGGTGGCCGGTTCATTAACAATGACCTCTGTGAAATTCGTTTGATTTTGCCTTTTCCATTGTTCTCAATGCCTTAAGTTTGTGGAAAATTTAAAGTATGGCATTGATTGAAGAAATGGACCAATCAGGGAATTGGTTGTTCAAAGGAAGATCTTATTTCCCATTGGCTTTGTATGCGATGGCCGCCTTGGTTATAGGAATGGGATGGGATGAGCACTTGACGGATTTTGAACCCATCACAGCTTGGAGTTGTCTTTTGATTTCATTATTGGGACAATTCATTCGCGCCATTGCCATTGGTTATGTGCCCAGAGGAACTTCAGGTAGAAATACCAAAGAGGGTCAAGTTGCGGAAGTATTGAACAGCACGGGTATTTATAGTTTGGTTCGTCATCCACTCTACTTGGGTAATTTCTTCATGTGGTTGGGTATCATCATCTACGTTGGCAATTGGTGGTTCACCATTGTATGTTGTTTATTGTATTGGGTCTACTATGAGCGCATCATGTTTGCTGAGGAATTTTTCTTGAGAAACAAATTCGGTCAAACCTATTTGAATTGGGCTAATCAAACCCCAGCCTTTTGGCCTAGACTATCTGGATGGAAAACGCCGACATGGGAGTTCTCATTGAAAAATGTTTTGAAACGTGAATACAACGGGTTCTTTGCCATCTTCCTAAGCTTTGCTTTGTTGGATGTATTCAAGAATTATTTGCATTTTGGTTTTACCGATTTTGCACATGCCATCACTCCTTTTTGGCACACCGCCTTGTTTTTCTCATTCATCATTTTTATTACCCTTCGCTCATTGAAAAAGTACACACGTATTTTGCATGTAGAAGGAAGATAGTTGTTTTGTAGAATTAAGATTCGATTTATTTTTGCGGCGCTATGCAAGAAATCACAATCACATCTACGCTAAAAGAACAATTGTTGCATCATCCACTTTATGAAATGATGCAGAGCAAAGAGGATATCCACACTTTTATGGAGTCTCATATTTTTGCTGTTTGGGATTTTATGTCTCTGCTCAAATCTTTGCAAAGTGATTTGACTTGCACCACTACCCCATGGGTTCCTAAATCCAACCCAACGACTCGATTTTTCATCAATGAAATTGTTTTGGGTGAGGAAAGCGATGTTGATCCTGAAGGAGGTTACATCAGTCATTTTGAGTTGTACTTAAAGGCAATGAAAGAAAGTGGAGCCAATACCCAAGCCATGGATAATTTTATGGATAGTCTGTTAGCTGGTAAAACGGTGGCAGAGTCTTTGGATTTGGCTCATGCGCCTCAAGAAGCAAAAGATTTTGTCTTGTCTACTTTTGATAAGATAGATCACAAAAGTCTCCATGAACGCGCTGCTCTATTTACATACGGCCGTGAGGATTTGATACCAGGAATGTTTATCACTTTGGTTGAGTCTCTCCGAAATGATGGTGTTCAGTTGGATACTTTTATTTATTATTTGAAAAGGCACATTGAATTGGATGGTGATCATCATGGAGCCTTGGCCAGTCAAATGACATCCGCCTTGGTTAATGGAAATGTTCAGAAGCAATTGGAAGTGGACAATATTATTGAATGGGGATATCAGCAACGCATTGAATTGTGGAATGGAATTGCCAAAAGAATTCAGCAGAAAAGAACTGAATTGAATTAAATTTGTCCTTTAACTTTAATCTTTAATCGTTTGGAAAATTTAGCTTACGCAGCCATTGCCCTTTATGGGGTTTGTTTGATTTTCATTTTTTTGTACAGTTTGGTTCAGTTGAATTTGGCCATACAATTTACCAGAAGCTATAAGCGCAAACTAAAGAAACCTGAAATTGCTGAGGATAAATGGCCTTATGTTACCATTCAGTTGCCCGTTTACAATGAGTTGTATGTGATTGAACGATTGATTGACGCTGTTTGTGCTTTTGACTATCCGAAAGACAAATTGGAAATTCAATTGTTAGATGGTAGTACTGATGAATCCTTAGAAGTGGGTCGTAAGAAAGTCGAGGAATGGCGTGCCAAGGGAATGGACATTACCCAAATCAAACGTGAAAAAAATACGGGTTTCAAAGCTGGAGCTTTGGCCTACGGTTTAGAATTTTGCAAAGGAGAATTTGTTGCCATTTTTGATGCCGACTTTGTTCCTCGTGTAGATTTTTTAAGACAAACCATTCCATTCTTTTACCTGCATGACAAAGTGGGTGTTGTTCAAACCCGATGGGAGCATTTGAATGAAGACTATTCTTTATTGACCCGATTGCAGGCCTTTGGATTGGATGCACACTTTACCGTTGAACAAATGGGTCGCAACATGGATCATCATTTCATCAACTTCAATGGGACAGCAGGTGTTTGGAGAAAGTCCACTATCGCAGATGCCGGCGGTTGGGAAAGTGATACCATTACCGAGGATTTGGATTTGAGTTACCGTGCGCAATTGAAAGGTTGGGAGTTTGTTTATCTGCCAGAAATTGGTTCTCCTGCTGAGTTGCCTGCTGAAATGAATGCACTTAAAGCACAACAATTCCGATGGACTAAAGGTGCTGCAGAGTGCACCATGAAGAACATGGGTAAGGTAGTTAAATCCAAGAATATTTCTTTTGGAACAAAAGTTCATGGTGCTTTTCACTTGTTGAACTCTGTCGTTTTCTTGTCAATCCTTGGATGCTCCTTGTTGAGTTTACCCATGTTGATTATCAAGAATGAATTTGAAGAAAATCAGTTGATTCAGAATTTGTTTATTGCTGCTACAGCCTTTTTGGCGAGCTTCTTTATTTTGGCCTACTTCTATTGGGTTAGCAGACCCCCAGCACCTTTCTTTCAAAAATTTGGAAAGTTTGTCATGGATTTCCCGATGTTCCTATCTGTATCCATGGGATTGAGTTTGCACAATGCCGTTGCCGTTATTGAAGGTTTGACTGGTAAAAAATCTGCATTTGTTAGGACACCTAAATTTGCCATTTCAACAGGACAAAAAGGAACTTGGACCGATAAGAAATACCGCGCGGTGAAGATTGCACCTTTGACATTTTTGGAAGCCTTTATGGTTTTGTATTTCGCAACTGGTTTGGTATTGGCATTTTATTATGTTGACTTTGGATTGTTCCCTTTCCATTTCATGTTGACTTTGGGTTACATCTTTGTCACCTACTATAGTTTTAAGCACGCCAATCAAGGATAAATTCTAGAACATTGACTACCAGTGTGAGTAGTTTGTTTCATCTTCAAAAGAAAATCCCCTGGTGGTTATCGGGGGTTTCTCTTTTTATGATCTCTCAGAGTCTT
>CANGVU010000168.1 GCA_947457325.1 Flavobacteriales bacterium
TCGACAATGAAGGAAACTTCAGAATATTTGAGTCCAAATATTGGAATGAAATATATACTTCAAAACACATTAATGGTTGGACCAGTGGATTTTATCATGCAGCAAAGAAAATTTGGATTTTAGGCTCAAAATCAGGTGAAATAATAGCATACCATCAACAGAGCACGCAGCCAATTTTGATTATACAAGCCCACTTAAATTCTATTTACAGTTTGATTTGGGATAAGGAACAAGAAATATTGGTGTCTGGGTCTTTAGACAAAAGCATCAAAATTTGGAACGGACAAACGCTAGACCTACTGAATCGATTGGACAAAATGAATGGTATTCCCCTGCGGTCTGTGAACGCCATCTTGAAATGGAATGACCATCTGGCAATTGCTGGAGACGACAAAAAAATTCACATCACAAAGATTTGTTTTTTCAAATAATAAATTTATATTTGGACATCGTTCAAAACCTATACGTATGCATGAGGGAAATAACTACCGTGATGATGTTTATTCAAAACCGGTAAGAGCTGGAAAGAGAACCTACTTCTTTGATGTCAAATCAACGAGAGGAAATGACTTGTTCATGACCATTACTGAAAGCAAGCGCACTGGAAGCGCTGAAACAGGGAATGTCAATTATGAAAAGCATAAAATTTTCTTGTACAAAGAAGACTTTGAAAAATTCATTCAAGGTTTGGAAGAAACCATACAATACATCAAAGAACGTCAACAGGATGCTCCCGCTGCCCCTAGTGAATCGATGACTTCTGATTCCTCTATTGACGAGGAGTTCAACGCTTTGTAAGCGAACGAATTTGTGATGAAAAAACATATTGGGTTATACCTACTGCCCTCGCCTATTGCAGACGAGGGTTTTTCTTTTGCTGGAATTCCGGAATCTGAAAAGGTTCAATCCATAAAATTTTGGATTGTTGAGAATGTGAAAGAATCAAGGCGCAATTTGCGCAAAATGGGATTTACACTGCCATTTGACGATTTAACTTTTTGTGAGTGGAATGAGAACACAACTGCACAAGAAAAACAACACATACTGCAGAAACTAGGCGCTGAACCATTGGCTGTCTTGATGAGCGATGCGGGCTTACCTTGCATAGCTGATCCAGGAGGTCAAGTAGTGGCTTTTGCACATGAGAAAAAAATTCCTATTTTCCCAATTGTTGGTCCTTCTTCTATACTGCTTACCCTTATGGCATCAGGAATGAATGGCCAAAAGTTTCGATTTCATGGCTATTTGCCACGGGAGAAAAATGACCGAATCAAAATGCTCAAGCAAATTGAATCTGCCTCAACAACGGGTGAATCGCAAATATTCATGGATACACCTTATCGAAACAAAGCTGTTCTTGAAGATTGTATTCAACACCTATCAAAAAACACCTTTCTATGTATTGGAGTTGGGCTTCATGGCCCGCACCAAAGAATCATTACTCAGAGCATCGAACAATGGAAAAAGAGCAACGTTGAATTGCATAAAACACCTGCGATGTTTATCATTGGCCAACCATTAAGGCCTTAATTTTTTTTAACCTTCTATCGTCAAAACTGCAAGGTTTCCGCATTAAAATTGGTTACATTTGTGCACCTTGTAAAAAAAGAAAGATATGAAGAGAATTATTGGTGTTTCCATTTTTTTATTGTCCTTTTGCACAACATCCCTTTGGGCTCAACCCGGGACAACAACTGCAAAATCCAATCAAACCATACTGACCATCGACGGGGAAGAAATCAGCTTGGAAGAGTTTGAAACCATTTTCAAAAAGAACAACCGCGATTCCATTATTACACAAGCTTCTTTGGATGAGTACATGAAGTTGTACATCAATTTCAGATTAAAAGTGGCTGAAGCCAAAAAATTGGGATTGGACACGGTGGCTAAATTCAAGAATGAACTGGCTGGATACCGCACCCAATTGGCTCGCCCCTATTTGGTAGACGCCAGCATGCTTGATGGGTTGGTTCAAGAAGGTTACAATCGTCTGAAAGAAGAAATACACGGATACCATATTTTGGTAAAATGTGACCCGAGTGCAGCTCCCAGCGATACCGCGCGTGCCTATCAAAAAATTCTTCAACTCCGCAATGAAGTCATTGCGGGAAAATCCACTTTTGATGAAATTGCCAAAAGAAGCAGTGAGGACCCTTCTGCAAAGGATAACGGCGGCGACCTAGGATATTTCACTGCTTTTCAAATGGTCTATCCTTTTGAATCCGCCGCTTACCAAACAAAAAAAGGAGAAGTCTCAATGCCCGTGAGAACCAAATATGGTTACCACATCGTAAAGGTTACGGACCGACGTCCTGCAAGAGGTGAGATCAGAGTAGCTCACATCATGTTCAGAGACAAGCAAGATGATGCCAACTATTCTAAAAACAAAATTGAAGAGGTCTACGCTAAGCTCAATAATGGTGAAAAAACTTTTGAAGAATTGGCAGGGTTGTACAGTGAGGATGGCTCTTCAAACAAAAAAGGTGGCGAATTGCCCTGGTTTGGAATCAACAAGATGGTTACGGAATTTGAAGACTCCTCGTTTGCCTTAAAACACAACGGCGATGTTTCAAAGCCTTTTAGAACTTCTTATGGATGGCACATTGTCAAGAGATTGGACTACAAACCACTTGCTGGATACGAACAATTGGAAAAAGAAATCAGAGGTAAAGTTCAAAAAGATTCTAGAGCAGAAAAAACCAAGAATGCGTTTTTAAACAAATTGAAAGCTGATTATGGTTACACCCAAAACGATGTATTGTTGGACAAACTTATCGCTTCTGCGGATAGCAATGTTTTTAATGGTGAATGGAAACCTAAGAAAAAATTAACCAAAGGTGTATTGATCACATTGAATAACCAAACAGTGAAAGGGTCAGATTTTGTGCAATACATCAACAAGAAGAAATCCAACAGAAATAAAATCTCACCGTTTGATTTTGTTTCCAATGAATTTAAAAACTTCAGCAATGAGCAAGTCATGAAATTTGAGGATAGTCAATTAGAAGCCAAGTATCCTGCTTTCCGGATGTTGATGAACGAATACAGAGATGGGATTTTGTTATTTGAATTGACTGATCAAAAAGTTTGGTCCAAGGCTGTTAAAGACACTGCAGGTCTAAGAGCATTTCATGAACTCAGAAAAAACAACTACATGTGGTCTGACAGAGCGCAAATCGCTGTATTCACCTGTGAAAACAGCAATTACAGCAAGACTGTTAGAGAAATGTTGGCGTCAGGAGAGTATCCTATCGAATCCATAGAGTCGGAAATCAATGTGGATAATCAACCGCATGTAACTTACGATACAGGTATTTACGCTGAAGAGGATCGTCCATTGTTGAAAATGATGGATTGGAAAGGCAATGGGAAAATCAATGACAAAGACATTGATGTCAATGGCAAATTTGTTGTTGTAAAGGTTATTGATTTTATTCCTGCTGGCCCAAAGAAATTAACAGAAGCCCGAGGCGTTATTACCAGTGATTATCAAAATTACTTGGAAGAATCTTGGATTGAATCTTTGAAGAAGGAGAAAGAAGGAAAAATCAATATCAACAAAGATTTATTGTATTCCATCCGCTAATGAGATTGTTCCAATGTATAATACTTGTTTCTTTTATTTCCTGTGGTTTAACAGGGAACAAAGAAGTAATATTGGCACAAGTGGGGGATGAAAAATTAGACCAATCTCTTCTTTTGGCTCAATTGCCTCAAGGATTAAATGCAACAGATAGCCTCGCATTTTGTAAGGCTTTCATTCAACAGTGGGTGCAGGATGAAGTATTAAAACTTGAAGCCGAAAAAATTACAGCACCTGCTGATTTGGATATTAAAGTAGAACGATTTAAAAATCAACTGCTTGTTCAAGAATTAAGAGAAAAGGTAATTGCGGAGGGAATTGGTGAAAATCAAAATTCGAATAAGGATACCAATCAAATAGATATGTCTGAAGAGGTATTACTTGAAAGTAAAAAATGGAAAATTTGGCAACAATACCAAATTGAGTTACTGAAAAAATACGAAGCTGAAGGATTAATTAAAAAACCATGAATAAGATGAAGAATTTATTAGTGCTGTTGCTCTCATTGATGGTTCAAACGTTGTTGTTTTCTCAACCTACTTTGAAAACGGTTGATGAAATTATTGGAGTTGTTGGAGATGAGATAATCCTAATGTCAGATTTAGAAAATGCACTGGTCGAAACGTATAAAGGAAAGACTGCCCCCATTGAAGCAAGGTGTCAAGCATTTGAAAATCTGTTGTATCAAAAGCTGCTACTGCACCATGCCAAAGTGGATAGCGTTGAAGTTGATGACAGTGAAGTTCAATTACAGGTTGATAAGCGCATCAATTACTTTGTCCAAA
>CANGVU010000169.1 GCA_947457325.1 Flavobacteriales bacterium
AAGGGTTCATGCCTCGAAGGTAACGCTTTTCGCCATGAAAGTTTGCGTATTTTTACCGCTGACTTATGACACTGATCAAATCTATTTCCGGTATTCGCGGAACCATTGGAGGCATGCCAGGCGACAATTTGACGCCCTTGGACGTAGTGAAATACGCTGCTTCTTTCTGTGCTGTTCATCAAGCGCAATTGAATAAAAAAGACATCACCATCGTCATTGGACGTGATGCGCGCATCTCTGGTGAGATGATTGCCACATTGGCCGCGCAAACACTGGTGGGTATGGGCGCCAAGGTCATTGACCTGGGATTAAGCACTACACCCACAGTGGAAATGGCGGTGACGCATTACCAAGCGGATGCCGGCATCATCCTCACCGCCAGCCACAATCCGGCACAATGGAATGCCTTGAAATTATTGAACAGCAAAGGAGAGTTCATCTCTGCTGCTTTGGGGCAACAGGTATTAGAATGGGCCGAAAAAGGAGTTGATTTCGCAGAAGTGAATCATTTGGGCAGCATTCAAAAAGAAACCGATTGGAGCTACCACCTCGATGCCATATTAAAACATCCATTGGTAAAAAAGACAACCATAGCAAATAAGCATTTCAAAGTGGTGGTAGATGGCATCAATTCTTCGGGATCGATTTTCATTCCTGAATTGTTGCGCGCATTGGGTGTCGAGCACATCACGGTATTGAATGCAGAGCCCAACGGTCGCTTTGCCCACAATCCAGAGCCCTTGGCCGAGCACCTGGTAGAAACCTGCCGAGTCATTCGAGAACAAGGCGCCGATTTGGGTATTGTTGTGGATCCAGATGTTGATCGTTTGGCTTTCATTGACGAGCAAGGTGTTTTGTTTGGAGAAGAGTTTACTTTGGTCGCCATTGCCGACTATGTCCTAAAATACAACAAAGGAAATACCGTTTCCAATCTCAGCTCTACCCGCGCCTTGCGCGATGTAACCGTTAAGCACGGAGGCGAATACCTTGCTTCTGCTGTTGGCGAGGTGAATGTTGTCGAGAAAATGAAAGCGGTCCATGCAGTGATTGGCGGAGAAGGAAATGGCGGAATCATCGTTCCCGAATTGCATTATGGTCGCGATGCCTTGATAGGGATTGCCCTATTCCTTTCGCATTGTGCAGAAATGAATCTGCCCTTGTCTGAATTGAAAAAAACATATCCCGGCTATTACATGGGCAAGAAGAAAGTCGATTTGGATCCCAGCAAGCCATCGGAAAAAATATTGGCCGCTTTAACGGCGAAGTTTGGGCATGAGAACATCAACACCATTGACGGATTAAAAATTGACTTTCCAGACTACTGGGTGCATTTGCGCCGCAGCAACACGGAGCCCATCATCCGAATTTATACCGAAGCAGGCACACAAGAAATGGCCGATGCTAAGGCCGAACAATGGATCCAAGAAATCAACGACATTTCGATCGCATGAAAAGCATTTATTTAGACAACGCGGCCACCACACCATTGGCACCAGAAGTATTTGAGGCGATGACGCCTTACTTGAGAGATCACTTTGGCAATCCCTCATCCAGTCACCATTTGGGACGCGTCACCAAGTCGGCCATTGAAACCGCGCGCCGCACCATTGCCAAAGCTTTGAACTGCCAACCTGGGGAGATTTATTTCACCAGCGGAGGAACAGAAGCCGACAACTTAGCGATGCACGCAGCTGTCCGCGATTTGGGATGTGAGCACATCATCACCACCCCCATTGAGCACAGTGCGATTGTGAAAACCGCTGAGCTATTGGATCAGAAAGGAAAAGCGAAATTGCATTACGTTCACTTAAAAGACAACGGCGATGTAGATTTGGTTCATTTGGAAGAGCTGTTAAAAGCGCATCCCAAAAGTTACGTGACTTTGATGCATGGCAATAATGAGATTGCGAATCTCTTGCCTTTGCAGGAAGTAGCGGAGATGTGTCAGAAGTACCAAGCCATCTTCCACAGCGACACCGTGCAGACGATGGGACATTATACTTTTGATTTGCAGCAGACACCCGTGATGATGTTGAATGCAGCGGCGCACAAGTTTCATGGCCCCAAGGGAGTGGGATTCATTTACATCAACAAGACGTTAAAGCTCAACGCCGACATCACAGGCGGAGGACAGGAGCGCGGATTGCGCGGAGGCACGGAGAATATCTCTGGCATCATCGGATTGGCCAAAGCCATAGAACTGGCTTACTCGCATTTGGCGGAGCACCAACAGCACATCAGTGCAATGAAGCAATACATGAAAACGCGCTTGCAGGAAACCTTTCCCGACATTGTCTTTAATGGCAACAGCGCATCGGCGCACAGTTTGTACACCGTATTGAACTGCACCTTTCCTGCGCACGCCAACAGCGACATGTTTTTGTTCTTGTTGGATTTGGAAGGTGTTTGCGCATCGGGCGGCAGTGCATGCAGCAGTGGCGCTACCAAGGGGTCGCACGTCTTAACCGCCATCAACGCATTGAGACCGGGACAGGCGAGTGTGAGATTTTCGTTTGGAAGATATACTACCAAGGAGGAGATAGACACTACCCTAGAGGTATTGAAACGATTGATGAATTAAAAAAAACTCTGCGGACTTTGCGTTTACTCGGCGCGCTTTGCGATGAACATTTCATTTAACGCAGAGATCAAAGAGGACACGCAGAGGACACGAAGGGATTACTCGATTGCATTAAAATCATACAAGAAATTGGGGCAGCAATCAAAGCCGTTCGGCCAGGTGATGCCACCGCCGGGTTCAAGGGATACTTGATTGAAATAGTTCACGTCCAAGAGCAGAGTGCCCATGCCTTGACCGATGAAAGAAGTACAATCCACCATCTTGATTTTCCCATCTTCAAAACGGAGTTGTAAGTGAAAATTTTCTTTTGGGGTTACGGATAAAATGCGGTGCATGATGCAAGTTATTTCAACGGTTCAATTTTCTTTAATTCACAGAAAGAACGCGCCAATTCCCAATCCTCTTTTAACTCTGAACGATGCAAATCTGCCCATTCCAAAACCAACTGCTGCGCACGTTGAGGTAGGTTTCCATTTATTCTTTCCAATGTAAAGATATCAAAATCCGCACTAAACTCTTGATAAGCTGCGTGAAAATGTGGTGGTGCATGATCGTTGTAGTACATTCTAATGATGATTCCAAAAAAGCGGCTTATTTCCGGCATGAGCAGTTGTGTTAAAAGTGTAATTCTTAATGAATCGAAAGATTTTCGATGCAGCAAAATTATTGGCTCAAAAGAAAAAACCTTATGCAAAAAATGACATAAATTATATGTGGAATATTTGATTTCACCTTGCTAAGCCGATTCCATTGAAGGTGTTAGAATTCTGTTATTTCCTCTCACTATCCTTTCGTCTCAGCTGTTTTAACACCAAGTGCGCTAAAGATGCGCAGATGCCGAAAAGAATAATGAAATCCTATGCATTTATTAATTTGTTACATAATACAACGTATATGGCGATGTGAAGAAAATTCAAATGAAAAGAAACTAACACTCTGAGTCCTTTGCGCATCCTCCGTGCACTCAGCGTTAAGATAAAATTTCAATGGAGATACCCAAACAAACACCCAAAAAATAAAAACCCTCGGGATTTCAAATGCCCTCGGGTAAGCACAAACCTGCGGTTTGTATGAATCTAATCCCTAACGCAACGCACGCTAAAGCCGTAATGCTTATTGTTGAGGTAGCGGGCCACATCGGAACCGTTGTAGAACAGGTCGCGGTACCAAGCGAGGTTAGAATCGTTCCCTGTACTACTCCACCAGTCACCGCCGTCGCCAATGCCGTAGTATGTACCATTGGGGTCGCGGTAACCGCAAGGGAGGGCCGTAAAACCTGAACTGTTGGTGGCGCCTGTATTGGGTGCGTTCCATCCCGAGATAGACTTCATTTTCCCTCCCGCAACTTCCTTTCCTCCAAGATAATTCTCGAGAGCTGTCCATTCCACATCACTAGGCACATGCCATCCTGTTGGACAAAGCCCTCGAGAATCTTTCACCGCATACCAATTGTAAAGCTTTCCATAAACTTTACCATTCGCTATGTCATTGTCATAATAACACCAAGCACCAGAATATAACATAGACCATTGATCAGCATCTTTGACCTCAGGAATCGCATCTCCATTCTGATAATGATCCACATTCAGATTCTCCGCCATCCAAACTTGATTGCCAATTCTCACTGATTTGATTTCCTTGCTATCCTCTTTCACTTTGACTTTAAAAACAAAAGCATTCCCCACCAATTTCTCATTGGATTGTAATACATCCCAATAAATCACTTTATTTCCTTGAGCGATTCTTGAACCAATATCCCCACTCACTCCGGTC
>CANGVU010000170.1 GCA_947457325.1 Flavobacteriales bacterium
CACAGCTATTACATTTCTCCTGAAGCTATAGCTGAGAGCAAAGAGCGTATCAACGGAGAATATGAAGGCATTGGCATGGAGTTCATCGTTTACAAAGACACGCTTCGGGTTGTAAAAACCATTTCTGGCGGGCCTGCGCAGCGTGCAGGACTTCTTCCTGGTGATCGAATTGTAATGGTAGATGGTAAAGACATCATCAAAGAAAAATTGGACAATGACAAAGTCCAAAAAATGATCAAGGGAAAGTCAGGCTCTGAAGTAAAATTATCTGTTGTTAGAAAAAACAACAACAATGCAATGGAGATTTCCATCAAACGTGGCAATATTCCGCTCAAAAGTGTGCCAGCATCCTTTATGGTGGATAAAGAAGTTGGTTATGTCAAAGTGGAAAATTTTGGTCAGAATACTTTCGAGGAGTTTGAACTCTCAGTTCGTCAACTAAAAAGCCAGCGGTGCAAAACGGTAATTGTTGATTTACGGGGAAATGGCGGAGGTCTTTTGGATCAAAGTTTTAAAATGGCTGAGTCGTTTTTACCCAAAGACAAATTGGTCTTATATACCAACGGCATCCATGCGGGTAAAAAACAATACTTCACCACCAAAGATGGAGAGTTCAAAAACATGAACGTCGTGGTGCTCGTGGATCAAGAGTCCGCCTCAGCAAGTGAGATTTTCGCTGGCGCATTGCAGGACTGGGACAAAAGTGTAACAGTGGGCAGAAGAACTTTTGGAAAAGGACTAGTGCAACATGAGATTGAACTTCCTGACCGCAGTGCTTTTCGTTTAACCATTGCGCGGTACTACACACCAACGGGTCGTTGTATTCAAAAGCCTTATAATGATTCCACCAATTACTTTGACGAATTTTCTGAGCGCTACATCCATGGTGAATTGTTTCATTCTGACAGCATCCAAAAAATAGACACCTTAAAATTCAAGACACCTAAAGGTCGTATCGTATATGGCTCTGGTGGAATTACGCCTGAAGTTTTTGTGGCATTGGACACCGCTAATAACGTTGTACTCAACAGTCTTTTTGGATCCGGTGTTTTGCGAGATTTTTGTTTTGACTATTTTGACAAAAATTACAACCAACTTAAAAAATACAAGTCAGAGGACGACTTTATTGCGCAATTCAAAACATCTGAGCAAATGCTCAATGAAATTCTGAAATTGGCCAAAGCAAAAAAATTGAGCATCAACAATAAAGAGTGGAACAGGGCCAAAGTTGATATCAAACAGCGCATCAAATCGACATTAGGAAGATACCTATTTGAAGACCGAACGGCCTTTAAAGTGCTTTATCCAACGGATCACGAGATATTGAAAGCCATTGAAGTGGGGAAAAATTTCAATCAGTTTTTGAACCCCTAAGCGCTTTCCGCATGAATGGTCCCTTTACTTTATCCAAGAATCAGCGACTCAAGCGGCGCAAAAGCATTGAGCTGTTGTTTGATAAAGGAAAAGCCATAAAATATCCAGCCATGATTTTAATCCACCGCAAGTCGGAAGATTTGGAAGGATTAAAGGCAATGTTTACAGTCAGCAAAAGAAACTACAAGCGGGCGCATGATCGCAACAGAATCAAACGACTAATGCGTGAAGCCTACCGATTGCAACGCCACTTGATTACAGTGGAAGATAAAAATTATCATTTGTGTTTTACTTTCACTGGAAAGCAATTACCTGAGTACACATACGTTTACGAGAAGATGGGGTTGTTGCTGAACAATCTCAATACACAACTAAAAGAATTGCCATGAAAAAATATTGGAACAACGCAAGCAAAATAACATTGGCTCTTGGTGTCTTCATTTTGACTTCCGCAGCTTACTACAAAGACACGCTTTTTGAAGTTACCAAGAACATTGAGATTTTTACCGATGTATACCGCAACTTACAAGAAGTCTATGTGGATGAACCAGAACCTGGTTTCCTCATGAAAAAAGCCATAGATGCAATGTTGGCTTCTCTTGATCCATATACGGTATACTATCCAGAGAGCAGAATTGAAGAAGCCACGTTTATGCAAACAGGCGAGTATGGTGGCATTGGCATCAATACCAAAAGAAGAAATGACATGGTATACATCACTGATGTTTACGACGGATTTGGTGCTGACAAAGCTGGAATAAAAATCGGTGATGCCATCGTGAAAATTGGGGACAAATGGATTAAAGATTTAACCGATGATGAATCGGCCATGCTCATCAAAGGACAGCCCGGTAGCACCGTAACTTTGACTTTGAAAAGGGGTAAATCAGGACTAGAAGAAACCTTGGATGTAAAAAGAGAATCCGTTAAAAACAAAGACGTTCCCTTCTACGGGGTTGTCCCAGATAGCAAAACGGGTTATATCCTGTTAGAAGGATTTACACAAACAGCAGCCTCAGAGGTAAGAGAGGCATTCCTTGATTTAAAAAAACAAGACATCAATGGGTTAATTCTTGATCTCAGAGGAAATGGAGGAGGATTATTGCGAGAGGCAGTCTCAATCGTTAATTTCTTTGTACCCAAAGGCTCTCCAATTGTGGAAACCAAAGGCCGTATCGCGGAGTGGAAAAACACCTACATGGCCAGTGCCGAACCACTCGATGTGAATATCCCTTTGATTGTTCTAATAGACGATCACAGCGCCTCTGCCAGTGAAATTGTCTCAGGTAGCCTTCAAGATTTGGACCGCGCAGTCATTATTGGAAAAGAATCGTTTGGAAAAGGCTTGGTACAACAAACAGTTGATTTGGCATACAATACAAAAATGAAATTGACCGTAGCCAAATACTATACCCCCAGTGGACGATGTGTTCAACGTTTGGATTATAGCCATCGGGATCAAAAAACAGGAAAAGTAGATGCTGTAGATGAACAGAAAATTCAGCAATTCAAAACCAAAAAAGGAAGACCGGTCACGGATGGTCGCGGTGTGTTGCCTGATGTGACTGTGGATACGGAGTCTGGTAATGCTTGGTTGGACAACCTGCACAAGAAATTTGCCCTATTTGATTTCGTTACACAAAGCAACATGGACTTCAACGCTATTGACACCCTAGGCAATTTTAATCTTTCTCAGAATGAACTGGAATCATTTAAAACCTTTCTCGAGAAAACAAACTTTTTCGCCATCGGTGAAGAATTAAAATTGTGGGATGAACAAGCTGAGCTTTTGAAAAAAACAAGGCCAGAATTGACCAATGAAATCATCACCTTGCAGAAAAAAGTTTACTTTGAAAACAACAAGGAGTTTGAGAAAAACAAATCAACTTTAAAATATTTGCTGGAAAGAGAAATGGTCAGAAGATCCGGAAATCCTAGAGCATACTCGCGCCAAATCATTCATTACGATCCCGTGGTTAAAAAATCACTTGAGGTATTGTCCAAAGATTACAAGAAGATTTTGATGCTTCCATGACACCAAAGAACAACATACACCATTGGTTACTCATGACTTGGTTCATTGCCATAGTCGTTGGTTTATCGTTGTCTCCCGTTTTAATGTCTGTTGGTACCATAGGGATCACCCTTCAATGGTTGGTTGATATCGCTCGCAAAAAAATCAAACCATGGGCATTCATCACTTTCTCAGCCACAAGAAATTGGGTAATTCTTTACATGTTGCTGATGATTGCCATGCTGTGGTCCAACAATTGGAATTTTGGTTTTAATGACTTGCGAATCAAATTGCCATTGTTATTGTTGTCCGTGACCTTACCCGCTTACCTAACAGACTTGAAAAAAGAAAAAAGAAGGATAGTGGAATGGACTTTCATTTTAGGCATTGTCATTTCTGCAGTTGTCTCCATTTTATTGGTGAACAATGCCATGCCTTTGGCACATTGGGTAGTATCAAAAAAACTTAGCCCTTCGCAAATTCGTGAGTACAGTGTGTTTACATCTCATGTGCGCATGGGTCTTTTCAGTGCCCTGGGTATTGCTTTGCTTTGGTCATATCCATTTCATCAATTGTGGAAAACCATCGCTCGATTTGGACTTTCTTTTTTTCTGATTTACTACCTTGTGCTGATTGAATCAGCGACAGGTCTATTCTTGGTAAGCATTGCCGGTTTATTTTTCATTGTTCGGTATTTTAAATTGCGGTTCTCCTACAGATATAAGCTTTGGACTATCGGCACTTTGGGATTACTCATCATTGTTGGATTGGCTTATATCATCCATCTATTCAATTCATACAACTCCATCAAGCCAAATCAATTTGCATTGGAGAAAACGGCTCAAGGAAATAACTACGCAAGTCTTTTGGATCATGGTCAAATTGAAAATGGCTACTTAGTCCATTTGAATATCTGTGAAAAGGAACTCATTCAATCTTGGAACGAACGCAGTGAAA
>CANGVU010000171.1 GCA_947457325.1 Flavobacteriales bacterium
ATTTAAGGTGTCCAATAGCCATGTGTTAAAAGTTTTTACACCTCGTGGATTCAGATGGTCTGCATCGATAAAAAAATCATTTAAGGGTTGAATAGCCAATTGTCCATTGATGAATTTATTCTCGGGAAATAATGATTGAATTTCTCTTGGTAATGTGTTATATGTTTCGGTTCGACTCAATTCCAAAATCGGCGATTGGACAATGATCCATTTTATATCTCGATCATTTGCCCACTGGATAATCTGAGCAAATGCTTCAATTTGTTTTGGATTTATCTCTCCTGATGGTTTTGGCGTTTCGTGTTTTGAATTATAGGTCTGATGACTTTCCACATAGCCGCCTTGTATGTATTGATCCGTTCCAATGGTTGCTGTACATTGTTTAGATTTCAAATTCAAAATGTTTTTCGATAAGCTCCGAAATAAAACAGCATTGTACCACTTCATATCTTCATGTTCTGCCCATTGCATTGGATAAAAGTTGGTGTTGGCCAATAAGTCTATGGAAGATTCAATTCCCTCATTGTAAAAAAGCGGCAAAAAGAAATCGATGATTAAATATTTTGGTGATAAATTTTCTCCAAGGGATTGGAGTATTCGTAAAGTCTGTATTGGAGTTTGTGCGGTGCTTCCCAGGTTGAATGAGCGCAGTTGACTTTTATCGAAAATTCTGGGGTCATAATTCCGATAGGCATGACTAGAACCAATGAATAAGAGGTCTACTTCTTTTTGTGATGCAGCTTCTTTAAAACGCAATTGACTGTGACCCGCACCGCCTTCTGGATAGTAGAACTGGGATCCAAAGGAGAGGTTCATGTTGCGCCCAATCAACAAAAGCGAAAAGCTATAGGTCAATAGAAAGATTCCCGAAAAAATAAATGCTCTTCGAATGAATAACCGCGACATGTTTCAAAGATAAGCATTGTTTTATACTAGATTTGGACCATGAGAACTGCTTTTTTGGTCGCCATGTCATTGTTGCTTTTTGTGCAATGTCAGAGCAATGCGGTGAGTGATGCTCAACCCAAGTTTGTGATGTATACAAAACCCGGATGCCCTAGGTGTGAAAAATCATTGGAGATTTTGTCACAACGCGGTGTTTTATTTGAAGAAAGATGCATCTCATCGCCAAAGTACCAAAGAGAAATGTGGGAGTTGATAAGGGCGCAAAACGATCCGCAGGCTAAAAGGGTTACACTGCCTGTTGTTTACATGGACAGTGTCTTGTATTACAACCTGCAAGATTTGGATGCTTTCTTTCAAGGGATTTAAACCCTGACACTGCTCATTCCTCCGTCTATGTGTAGGATTTGACCTGTCATCCATGCCGAAGCATCTGTCAAAAGAAAGTTTGCCATGTTAGCCATATCATCAGCTTGACCTAATTTCTTCAATGGGTGACGCTGAGCCCCGGATTCTATCTTTTCTGGACTACCTGTCAATTTTTCAGATAGCGGTGTAACCGTCAATGATGGTGCTATGGCATTCACGCGAATCAATGGAGCCCACTCAGCAGCCAGACTTCTGGTTAGCCCTTCCAAGGCACCTTTGGCCATGGCGATAGAACTGTGAAATGGCATTCCCGTTTGCACAGCTACTGTGCTGAACAATACGACTGCAGGGTGATTGGATTTTTTTAAATGACCCAAACAGGTTTGCAGAATTTGAACAGCTCCCCATGTGTTCACATTCATTTCTTCTTGGAATTGCCCCATGGTTAATCTGTGAAAGGGTTTCAATTCGATGGTTCCTGGTAGGTATGCTATGCCGTCCAATACTTCAGGCAATTCATGTACGGGAAAAGCCGCATTATGACTCCAAGTTATGCCATTGGAACCGGGAAGTTCCTCTAGATTTTCACTTCTTCCAGTAAACCAAACCTGGTGATTATTTAGCAGTAACTGTTCAACCAAGGCCTTTCCAATGCCGTGAGTTCCGCCTACAATGAGATAGTTGGCCATGATTAAATTTGAATATATTTGAGAAATTCGTTCTTCTTGTTGTCCTCTAAAAAAGCGCCACTAAAGGATGATGTGACAGTTGAGGAGTTGATGTCTTGTACACCTCGGCTGCTGACACACAAGTGCACGGCATCAATCATAACTGCTACGTCTTCGGTTTGAAGTATTTTCTTTAAGTCATTGGCAATTTGAATGGTCAATCGCTCTTGCACTTGAGGGCGCTTGGCGTAGTACTGAACGATGCGATTCAATTTAGACAATCCAATCACTTGCCCGTTGCTGATGTAAGCCACATGTGCTTTACCCATGATAGGGACAAAGTGGTGCTCACAATTGGAGAAGAAGGTGATGTTCTTTTCTACCAACATCTCCTTGTATTGGTATTTGTTTTCAAACAATTTGATGTCTGGACGATTCTCAGGCAGTAGGCCGGAGAAGATTTCCTTCACATACATTTTCGCTACGCGATGCGGTGTTCCTGAAAGACTGTCATCATTACGGTCCAATCCCAAAATATCCATGATTGCCGCAAAATGTGTTTCTATTTTTGCAATCTTTTCATCTGCGCTTAAATCAAATGCATCCGCCCGCATGGGCGTTTCGATAGAGGTCATGACGTGCTGATCTCCCATTTCATCGATTTGAATTTTTAAATCCTTCTCCATGCTGATTAAACCATTGGACGTGACTTTTGTTCGCGAAAAATGATTATCATTGTGAAATCAAAACCTTAAAGAAAATTTTATGTCAGTTTGGAGAAAGAAGCCAGTAGAGGCGTATCATGCGGATGCGAGCAAGAGTGAATTAAATCGCGTGTTGACCAGATGGGGTTTGACCTCATTGGGGATTGGAGCCATCATAGGCGGAGGAATTTTTACGTTGACCGGTATTGCAGCCCATGACCACGCTGGTCCAGCCTTGGCTTTGTCATTCATTATTGCGGGTATCGGATGTTTATTTGCTTCATTGTGCTACGCTGAATTTGCCTCTGTATTGCCTGTTGAAGGTTCTGCTTATGCATACGCCTATGGTACGGTTGGTGAATTGTTTGCCTGGTTTATCGGTTGGAATTTGATTCTAGAATACATGATGGGCGCAACTACTGTTGCAGTGGCTTGGAGTGGATACTTCAATAAATTGCTGCATTTGTTCGGCATTCACATTCCAGATTATTTGACCAATGACCCTGTTTCCCATGGTGGTCCATCGTTCAATTTGTTGGCTTTTATCATCACTTGGGTCATCACTGCCATTTTGGTAAAAGGAATCAAGGAAGCGGCCAAAACCAACAACATCATTGTTGTTCTAAAAGTTGCCGTTGTATTGTTTGTGATTTTTGCAGGTGCTTTCTTTGTGGATCCAGCCAATTGGACACCATTCATTCCTGCTGAAACCCCTGTTCTAGATGCACTAGGAAATCCTACGGGCGAAGTTAATTTTGGATTCGGCGGTGTATTAACTGCTGCAACCATTGTATTCTTTGCCTACATCGGTTTTGACGCGGTGTCTACGCAGGCCGGTGAAGCCATCAATCCCAAGAAGGATGTTCCATTTGCCATCATCGCATCTTTGGTCATTTGCACCTTGTTGTACATCGCGGTCTCTTTGGTGTTGACAGGAATGGTGCCCTATACTGATTTGGACTTAAAAGCCCCAGTAGCTTCGGCATTTGAGGGAGCCGGAATTACATGGGCGGTGTATTTGATTACCATTGCCGCAACCGCTGGTTTGATGTCTGTGATGTTGGTAATGATGTTGGGGCAAACCCGCATCTTCTTGGGTATGTCAAAAGATGGTTTATTGCCGCACAACATTTTTGGCAAGCTTCATCCGACCTTCAAAACTCCTTACCGTTCAACTATCTTGGTTGGTTTCATTATTTCTATTGTATCAGCGTTAACGCCCATCAACAGTGTGTCTGAAATGTGTTCAATGGGAACACTATTGGCTTTTGCCATGGTCTGTGTGGCTGTTTTGATTTTGCGCATCAAACAGCCTGGTTTGGATCGTCCATACAAAACGCCATTCATTTACTTTGTTGCTCCAGCAGGTGCGTTGTTCAATGTATTCTTAATGTCTTACGTGCGCATTCATACTTGGTACGCTTTCTTGATTTGGGGTGCCATCGGTGTATTGGTTTACTTCCTATACAGTAGAAGGCACTCTCATTTGCATCCCAAAGGATAAAAGATAATTTTTTGAAAGAGCCGTCCTTGTGACGGCTTTTTTATTGCATACCCGATTACCTTTGTCCCGTGATGGAGAAATTTTCAATAAGAAATTTGGTGGCAAAGGGTCAACCCTTTTTGATTGCGGGTCCTTGCGGTGTGGAAAGTCGTGAACAGTTGATGAGCACCGTCGAAGGATTGTCAAATATCCCA
>CANGVU010000172.1 GCA_947457325.1 Flavobacteriales bacterium
AACAACCCCCGACTTCCGTCTACCGGATTTGGCATGAGAAAATCGAACGTGATGGTATGGCATTCCTAAACGTTTTTTGATTAAACTGATGTGATTTTGTTTAGGCGTTTGCAAAAACTCTTGAAAGGCCAAGACATCAGGTGACTTCTTGGCAATCTCTGCAATCATAGAGTCCCTGACGATATTTGACTCCATCTCCACTTGTCGATTTACTTCATTGTAGCCCATGAGATTGACATTCCAGGTCATCAATTTAAAATTCCCTTGGCTCTCTTTTAAATCATCACGTCCCCCATCCAACTGCACATAATTTGTTACAAAAGGCAATCCCAAAACCAATAAAATCAACTGAGCAAAAAACAGTTTTCTCCATGAAAAAAACAACAGCGGGCTTACAACGACATTCCCCAAATACACGAAAGGAAAAATCAATCCCATAAACGGCAGCAAACTGGACAAGTGAATAGGCACCCAATAGGAGAGATAACCTAAAATCAAAAGCAAAGTAGCCACTAAGGATACAACAAGAACGATGGTTTTATAAAAGGAGCGCACCATACAATCAGCGACTTTGTTGATTTAAAAAATCCTTTTCACTTTTGGATAAACTATCAAAACCTGAACGATTGATCTTGTCTAAAATTGCATTGAGCTTTCGTTCTTTCTCCAATCGCTCCTCGTTAAACTGATCGTCGCTCTTAGGTCGGCGGTGTTGGTATAAATGTCTATTTTCTTTTTTCTCTTTTCCCCATTTACCTGCTAAAAAACCCACCAATAAACCTCCCCAATGGGCCAAATGTCCCCCGATATTCCATCCTTGTCTAATACCTATCAAATCAATAAGTACAATAAACACAACCAACCAAGTAATATCTATGATAAGCACTCCAAAAAAATTGACTTTGCGTTTTGGCTGCAATGCTAAAAGTGCGCCCATCACTGACATAGCTCCTGCGGAGCTTCCTATTAAAAAACGATCTGTTGTTCCATTCCACTGACCAGAAATGGCGTAACAAACAACACCCGCCAAAGCCCCCAACAACAACACTTTCAAAAAAAAATACCCCCCTTTTTGTTCCTCCACCCAATGGCCCAAGGCATACAATATGGCAAGATTCAAAAGAAGATGGCCCATATTCAAATGAATAAAGAAATGGGTGAAAATAGTCCATGGTTGATGACTCCAATTCCTCAAAGAAGAAGGCAATCCAAGATTGCCAATGAGCATATCGGCATTTGTATCAAAATACAACAATAAAAACTGAATTAATACGAATGAAATCGTCAGCAGCAAAACCAAACGATTGACATAAGAATGCAGTGAAAACTTCATCTCCAATGATTGTCGGTTGTGTTCTTTTGCCAATATTTCAATAATATATACCCAGAAATCATTCCTCCCAAGTGGGCAAAATGGGCGACATTATCCCCTGGATTGGCTTGAACAGCAGAATAAAGTTCAATCGCGCCATATCCAAAAACCAACCACTTTGCTTTAAGCGGAATCGGTGGAAACAACAGCATCAATTCTGTGTTGGGAAAGAGCATACCAAAGGCCAATAGAATACCGAAAACAGCTCCGCTTGCGCCAACCATGCCTGTGTTCAAAGCCGAATTGGCTTTTCTCATCAATGGATCAATAAAGTTTTTCCCCTCTTGGATAGCAGCTGCCCCTTCGGCGCGCACCATATCCCATTCGGATGGAGACAATTGAGGAATGATTTGTGACAATTCGTAATAGGTCATTGCGTTGTGCAACACAAATGCGCCTAATCCCGAGACAATGTAATAAGTTAGAAATCGCTTGGAACCCCAATAGTTCTCCAATGCGCTCCCAAACAAATAAAGACCATACATGTTAAAGAAAATATGTCCGATGCTGGCATGCATGAACATATGAGTCACCAACTGCCATGGTTGAAAATTAGAACTGGACCAATAATACCCAGAGAGCAAGTCATCCAAACCAGGAATGGCCATTGATCCAAGAAAAAAAAGAACATTAATAATAATGATGTTCTTAACCACGGGTGTTGCTGATCTCATAAGTTAAATGCTTTTAATAGCTGTTGTGAGTTGACCTTAAAAATAATCTTTTTATGATCCGGATTGAAAAAAGGATTTTCACATTCCAACAATTCCATTACCAATTCTTTCATTTCAGGAAGGGTTAAAAATTGACCATTCCTAATACTTTCTTGTTTAACATTTTTCCATGTCCACAAAGATTGGGCAGAATCTACGCGCTCATACTCATCCAGCCAATTTTCTACTACATCCATTAACCACTGCTGTGCATCTTGCCCCCCGCGCAGCACAGGCATTGCTGTAAAAATCAACTGATCATCCCCTGCCTCCCAAACAAATCCTAGTGTAGTTAAAATGGGTTTGATCTCATTGATAAGAGATTGATACTTGGAACCCAATTCCATCACCCAAGGATTGAGCAAAGCCTGGGATTGAATATTCATCGGTTTCTTCATGCTCGACTCATACAGCACTTGCTGATGAGCTCTGGATTGATCTACCATCCACATTTCATCGTTGTACTCAAATACAATCCATTTTTTAAACATTTGCAGTGGTCGTATATCCAATTCACTCTGCAAATCATCATTCATGCTTTGCTGTTTAGCTTGCTGAACACCTTGGATAGATTGGTGCATCTCAGCTTGCAGTTGCAGCCACTCCTGCACCACATCGCGCTTAGCTGTTGTGGGGCCAAACGGGTTGTAATTGCCTGTTGCCCCGGTGCTTGGGACTTTAATTTCAGTACCCGAATGAACAGGAGTTACGTAATTTCCAGACTGGTTAAAGTCCAAAGAGGGAACTACATTATGGATTCCCAAAGCCCTCCGTGTTGCCGCATGAAGAATGGCATAAACTGAGCGTTCATCTTGAAATTTGATCTCTGTTTTTGTAGGATGAATGTTTACATCTATCAAACTCGTATCCAATTCCAATTGAATAAAATATCCGGCAAAATAACCATCAGGAATGTTTGGACTAAAGATGGTCTGAACCGCGTGATGCAAATAGCTATTCTTTATGAATCGATTATTGACAAAAAAATACTGGTCGACTCGCGATTTCTTGGCACCTTCAGGTTTAACAACAAAGCCCTTTATTTTTAACCAATGTGTTTCTTCATCAATGGGCACCAACCAATCTTGAAATTTAGCACCCATTACCTTAACTATTCGTTGTCTTAAAGAACCAACTGGCAAATGCATCTCCACCTCATCATTGTGCTCAAGAATCATTTCTATCTCTGGATGAACCAGCGCAACACGGACAAATTCTTCAACGATATGCTTCCACTCTATGCTATCGGACTTTAAGAAATATCTCCTTGCCGGCACGTTGTAAAACAAATGCTTGATGGAAAACTGTGTGCCCTTGTTGCCTGCGCATCCAACATGTTCCTTGGTCTCATTTCCCTCTATATTCACTTTGGTTGCCAACTCATCCTCTGCTCTTTTGGTAATCAACTCCACTTGAGCTATAGCCGCTATACTTGCCAAGGCCTCTCCTCTGAAACCTTTGGTTACTATTTTAAATAAATCATCGGCAGTTCGTAATTTACTTGTTGCATGTCGTTCAAAACACATTCTGGCATCTTCAAATGACATTCCATCCCCATTGTCCTCCACATAAATCAAGGATTTACCCGCATCTTTGATTACAACTTTAATCAATGTTGCGTGCGCATCAACTGCATTCTCAACCAACTCCTTTACTACCGAGGCAGGGCGTTGCACCACCTCTCCTGCCGCAATTTGATTGGCTATTTGATCTGGTAATTTGTAAATCACGTTCTTCACTTCATCCATTCTGCTAAAACTTTTTCAGGGTTGAATTCGGTGTTGGTTATTTTACACAACTTGTTTATCACTGCGTCAACCAATGTATCTGGGCATGATGCTCCACTTGCTACTACAATTTTTTTGCAATTTTCCAAAGTGCCATTCCAATTTTCACGCTCTTGACTCATTGTCTTTAAGTTCAAATAATTCACACTTAAATCATCCAAATCATCCGCGGATTCAATGAAAAATGTCTTTATTTTTTCTGATAGAATAATTGCCAATTGATAAGTATTGGACGAGTTATGCCCTCCGATGATAAAAGCAACATCAGCATCTGTTTTCAAAAGTTCCATTGCCGCATCTTGGTTGTCATTGGTTGCGTAACACAATGTATCTCTGGTGTCAGCAAAGGAAGAATCTCCATTGACCTTTGTAACAACATCTTTCAGGTATTTCGAAATCTCCTCTGTCTCCGTGGCTAGCATTGTCGTTTGATTCACCACTCCTATTTTTCTTAA
>CANGVU010000173.1 GCA_947457325.1 Flavobacteriales bacterium
AAGTCACAACTTCCAACTCCAGTGCGCTCTCCTCCCCATTGTCCATCCAATGTTTGACAAGCCGTAAAAATCAAAGTAGAACCATCAGCACTCAATGAGGGCGCACCTTCATTCATCGCAGTATTGATGCTGATGATAGGTTGAGCTGGTGCATAAACACCTTGATTGTCGCGTCTGGAAATAAAAAAATCCTCTTGCTGTCCGGCATCCACTCTTGTGTCCGGAACCAATCGGGTAAACAACAAAGTGTTTTCATCAGCGGTAACGCAAGGATAGTATTCATCATATTCACTGTTCACGCCATCGCCCATGTTGACTGGATCAAACGGCACTGGATACTTCAATGCCTTTTGTGCAAAGACACAACTGGCCAAAATCAATTGTGCTTTCTTCTCTATCAACTTGTCATTCTTGGGATAAGGCATAAACTTCGAAATACACTTTTCGGCTTGCGCATAATCCGCTTTGGCCATATAAGCCTCAGCCAAAATTAAAAAAGCCTCTGGAAAAATTTCAGGATGCAACGCAACACCTTTTTCCAAACTTGGAATGGCTGAATCCCATTGCTGATCATCTATATACAACTGCGCCAAAAGGAAATGGGCCTCAGTAAAATCAGGATAGGCCTTCACCAAATCTTTCAACAGTGCTGCTGATTCTTCAGTAGCCCCCAATTTATACTTTTCTCCGGCTTCTTCATATCTTTTGATGGCCTTTCGCTCAGTAATGGTGTATTGAGGAGCGGGTTGTGACAAAGCACAACTCACAAAACCCAAAAAGATCAAAAATGCGGCAATAGAATTCTTCATTTAATAATTGGTTTTAATCACATAAACATCTTCGTTATCCCGTTTCATGTAAAAAGTCTCACGGGCATAACGTTCTAGTGTGCGGTGGTTGGTGGTTAAATCTTTGAGGTCATGATCTACCGTTTGGTTCTTCTCTTTCATCATATCAATCTCAGCTTGCAAACGATCACATTCCCATTTGGACCTAACGATATAAAACAAATTGATATTGTGAATAAAGGAAATGTAAATCAAATTGAACAGAAAGGCCAAAATGAATTTGTTCCGAAAGAATTTTATAATCAATCGCTTCATGCAAGCAATTTCAACTAAAATTCGTGCCATTGGTCCGCAAACAATATTTCTTGTTAACAGTTTATGGTGAAACATCGTAGCTTTGAACATGCTTTTTGACGGCGCATCCCAGGGTGATTTACAATGGCAAGAGATCAAAGATCTCTTGGCTGAATTGTGCTATCAACCATCAGCCAAGCAAAAACTTTTGACACTTTCTCCCATCCACCACTCTACCCAACTGAAAAAAGATTTGGGCGAAATGGAAGAATTCCTGGGGCTTATGGGAAGCGGAGGTCATTTGCCGAGCGGTGAATTTGTCGAAATCAGCAGAACGCTGCAGATGCTGCAATTGCGCGACTCTGTTTTGAATGAAGAAGATTTTAGAAACATCGTCTCCAATACCCTCATCACCAATGACTGGGTTAAAATCAAGAATTTATCTGGCAAATTCTGGGAACATCTTCCCAAGCATTTCGAACATGTCATTGAACAAAAGGAAATCATCCCCATCATTGAATCTGTCTTCAACCCCAACTGGCAAGTAAAAGACGATGCCTCGCCCGAGCTAAAAAGCATCAGGGAAGGCATCACCGTTGTTCGCCGGCAGATCACCAAGAATTTTCAAAAAGTATTGCGTGATTTACAAGGAAAAGGTTTCATAGCGGCAACAGAGGAAGGTTATCAAAATGAAAGAAAAGTCTTGGCTGTTATAAGCAGTTACAAGAAAAACGTCGCGGGGATTATCACAGGGAGTAGCAAAACAGGTTCTATTACTTTTATTGAGCCTGCGGTAAATATCGCTTTGAACAATGAACTGGAGATGCTCAAAGAAGATGAGCTCAAAGAGATCAGAAAAATTCTGTGGCAACTGACCCAAGCCATCAAAGGATACGCTCCTTATTTGTTGTCTGCACAAAAGATGCTTATCCATTTTGATTTCCTCAGAGCCAAGGCGCGTCTAGGCTTAAAGTACAACGGGATAATTCCCAACATCAATGAACAGCCTGAAATAAAAATCAAATCAGGATATCACCCATTGCTCTTCTTACAGCATAATGCACAGAAAAAACCCATCTTCCCGCAAGATGTTCACCTGAGTACGGAGAAGCGCATCTTGGTTATCAGTGGCCCCAATGCTGGTGGGAAATCCGTCACCATGAAGATGATGGGGTTGATACAGGTCATGTTTCAATGTGCGATTCCCGTCCCTGTAAAGCAAGGTTCTGTGCTCGGCATATTTCATGCATTTCTTACCGATATCGGCGATCACCAAAGCATAGAGAATCAACTTTCCACCTACAGCTACCGATTAAAGAGAATGCGTCAATTCTTGGAATTGGCCAACAGGAGAACATTGGTATTGTTGGATGAATTTGGTACCGGTTCTGATCCCGATTTGGGCGGAGCCCTGGCAGAGGTTTTCTTTGAAGAGTTGTACCATAAGAAAACATTAGGAGTCATCACTACCCACTACGCCAATATCAAACTGCGTGCAGAAAGCCTTCCGCAAGCCATCAATGGTCACATGGAATTTGACGCACAACTCTTACAACCCAAATACCGTCTCATCATGGGGAAAGCGGGATCTTCATTCACTTTTGAAGTGGCTGAATCCAATGGCATTCAAACCGAGTTGTTGGATAGGGCGAGAAAAAAAATAGATTCTCAAAAATTGAAATGGGATCAACTGCTGCTTGATTTAGAGCGAGAGAAACAAGCTCTAACGCAACAATTGATCAACACTGAAAAGCTACAAAAAATAGCGGATCAAAAAATTGAACAATACGACAAAAAAAACAATGAGCTACAAGCGCTAACCCAGAAGAAAACACAGCTATGGGACAAAGAGCAAATTGATATACAGTTGGCAAAAAAAATGAAGCAATTCATTACTGGTGTCAAATCAAAAGGAAAAAACCAAGAGCTCTGGGAAGAGATGAAGAAGTATATTTTGATGGAACATGCCAAGCTTGAAAGCCTGCGAAAGAAAGATCAAATCAAGAAACAGAAAAGTCAAATTCAAGAGGAGGAAATAAACACACTTGTTCCGTTATCCATTGCTGACTTGGTCAAAATCAAACAAACCAAACAAGTGGGCATCGTAACCAAAATAGAAGACAAAGGGGTTACCGTTATCATTGGCAATTTCAAAACTTTGATATCACGAGATAAACTCGTAAAAATCTAGCAGGGCTCAAGTCCCATATCGCTGCCCAATTTCAACATGTATTGAAAGGCCTGCTCATCATTGTTCTCTATCACTCCATCTAAAATAGCATCCTTGATCGCGTTCTTGATTATTCCAACTTTGGCGCAAGGATTCAACCCAAAAGTCTTCATGATGAGCTCTCCTGAAACAGGAGGTTGAAAATTCCTCACTCTGTCTTTCTCTTCCAAGGCCACCAATTTTTCAATGACATGCTCGTAGTTCTTGAGATACTTTTTGACCTTCAACTCATTCTTGGAAGTGATGTCTGCCTTGCACAAAACCATGAGCGCATCAATATCATCACCCGCATCGAAAAGCAACCTTCTCAATGCCGAATCTGAAACTTCACTCTTGGTCAAAGCAATGGGACGCAAATGCAATTGCACCAATTTTTGAACAAACTTCATGGTTGTATCCAAAGGCAACTTCAATCTTTCAAAAATCTTTGGAGTCATTCGGGCGCCCAAATCTTCATGTCCATGAAAAGTCCATCCGATACCGGCTTCAAAACGTTTGGTGGGTGGCTTGGCGATATCGTGCAAAATGGCACTCCAACGAAGCCACAGATCGTTGGAACTTTCAGCCACATTGTCCAAAACCTCTAGCGTGTGGTAAAAATTATCTTTGTGCGCAAATCCATCTCGTTTGGAAACCCCTTGAAGTTTAACCATCTCGGGAAAAAACTGATGCAACAATTGGGTATCGAATAACAATTTGAAACCAATGCTGGGCTTTTTAGAAAGGATAATTTTATTGAGTTCTGTGGTGATGCGCTCTTGACTGATGATGCCCAAGCGCTCAGCGTTTCGGGTAATTGCGGCCAAGCAATCTGGCACTATTTCAAACTCTAATTGCGATGCAAATCGCACCGCACGCATCATGCGCAAAGGGTCATCACTGAAAGTTACATCAGGATCTGTTGGTGTTTGAATCAACTTTTTTTCCAAATCAACAAGACCATCAAATGGATCAATCAAATCACCAAAGCGATCCGGATGCAAATCAATGGCCATGGCATTGA
>CANGVU010000174.1 GCA_947457325.1 Flavobacteriales bacterium
CATTGTAGTCAGATAATGCAACAATCAAATCAGGAATTGAAACCTCCAAAGTGACACTCATACCACCCTTTAGGTCAAGACCCAAGTTCAACTCATGTTGTTTCAAATAGCTGTACGTATGACCGAACAAAGGATAAGCCTTGGCATCGGCGCTATCACGCAAAAGTTTGCGCTCCAAGTCAAACACAGCAATGTCTGCTGCTTCACCTTCCAAGCCTGCTGAGGCAATGGAGTCAAGCGCCACTTGATGAATGTTCTTCTCATATCGAGAAGCTACCCATCCAAATGACAAGGAGTACAATACTGCCACCGCCAAAAGGATGACAAAGGTCCAAAGAATCGATCTATTCCGCATGTAACGTAATTTTTTTTCGGTTTTATAGTAAGGAGGCAAATATAATAAAATGAAGCGTTGTTCAAAGGACAAAAAAAAACCGGCTTTCGCCGGCTTTTTCGGCCTTCTTCAGGCTTCAGTATTTTTTAGGCCATCAAACCATTGGCTTTGGCTTGCTTCATAGCAGCTGCCAATCCAATTTTATTGATGGTTTTCATTCCTTTTGGAGTAACACGCAATTCAATCCAACGTTGTTCTTCTTCAGACCAAAATTTCTTGTATTGCAAGTTGGGATAGAACTTACGACGAGTCTTGATATTTGAGTGAGAAACGTGGTTCCCAGAAATCGTCTTTTTACCGGTGATTTGACAAACGCGTGGCATATTTTCTAATTTTTAATTCTAAAATGAGGTCGGCAAATATAGTCAAGATTTTTTAAGTTCACATTTATTTGTTCAAAATGTTTAGTCTCAAAAGATTGGTGACCTGTAAGCACGTTGTTTCTATGTTGCGTTCACGGTTGTTTCCCAATTGCAAAGTCTTGACAGTTGTGCCTTTTGGACCAGCCACAGCAATGCAAATGGTTCCCACCGGGATGTCCACGTTTTGACTTTCTGGTCCTGCATAACCTGTTGTGGCCAGAGCATAGGTAGATTGAAATTTTTCTTTGCATTGCTCAGCCATTGCCATCGCGATGGCTTCACTGACAACGTCGTTTTTATCCAATACACTGGGGTCAATTCCGAGCATTTCTACCTTCCATTTTGCATCATAGGGGACTATGCCTCCTCTAAAATACTGACTGCAACCAGGGATGTCAGTGAAATGACTTTGTAATTTCCCTCCAGTGCAGGACTCAGCAATACTCAACGTGCTTCTTGCCTCTAATAATTGTTCATGCACGTATTGATAAATGGATTTTTCTTCGATACTGAACAATACGTCACCCAGGATGGATTTTATTTTGGCAGCGAAACCATTGATCTGTTCAGCGCCATTGGCTTGATCGTAGGATGAAAGCCTCAGCTTGACAACACCAGGGCTTGGAAGATAAGCCAATGATATACCGGATTCAATCATTTGGTCTTCAATAGAACTAATTTGATCAGCAATGTAAGATTCACCAACACCAATAGTCATCAATGTTTGGTGGATGATTATTGGCATTTGAAATTGTGCTTTTATCCAATCAAATACATATTGGTCCATCAGGCCCTTCATTTCAAAGGGAACGCCAGGCATTGAAACCAAGACCTTCCCATTTTTCTCAAACCACATACCAGGAGCTGTACCTTGGTGATTAGGTATCACGCGACATTGGCTGGGTACCAGTGCTTGTGCGGTATTTACCTCTAGCATAGGCAGCTTTCTTTTGGCAAAGAAATTTTGAACCCGATTCAATGTTTCCTCATCAACGACAAGATGATCGTCAAAGAATTCACAAATTGTTTTTTTGGTGATGTCATCTTTTGTTGGACCTAAACCTCCGGTGACCAGCACTATATCTGCTTGCTCCATACTGTCTTGGAACTCGTTCAAAATGTCTTCTTTGGAATCTGGAATGGTTTTGATGCGTCTGATCCTTACTCCCTCTTGATTGCATCGCATTCCTAACCAACTCGCATTGGTGTTAATGGTTTGCCCAATCAACAGTTCATCACCTATTGAAATGATATCGCAGTAAACATTTTTGATTTTCTCCATTCTCGTTTATATTCGCTTCAAACAAATTTATTCTTTAATTAACCAATAGCCCATGAAAAAGTTCTATTCATTTGGTGTATTGATGGCGATAGCGGGTGCTTTAACTGCCCAGAATCACATCAATCCCAAACTTGGCAAAACGCAATCAGCCAAGTACAATCCTTACACCCAAGAGGTGATTCAAGAAACCATTGCCAAGCAGGCAAAAAAGCCTTCTATGGCACCTGGCGCACTGAAAATGATTTCTACGGAAGAAGAGTTGGGAGTATCTGTTTATGATTTGCAATCCAATGGGTCTATTTGTCCCCGCATTATTGCAGATGATAACGGTGTAGCTGCAACTTTTACTTTCTCTGCTATTGAGGGTGGCGGTTCCTATACTGATAGAGGAACGGGTTACAATTTTAGAAGTGCGGCGACAAATACGTGGGAAGAGTTTCCTTCTTCTCGCATCGAGAATATTCGTACTGGTTGGAGCAGCCTTTTGCATTTGGGCAACGGCTCAGAAATGGTTATCTCTCACAGTGGAGCAGGTGGCGTTAAATATGTAAAAAGAGACGCGGTTGGCACAGGCAACTGGAGCACAGCTTCTGAAATCACAACAGCATCCGGTGAGGCTATCTTGTGGCCAAGAGCTACCAATGGCGGTGCTGATGGTAATACCGTACATATTGTGGCAATAACGGATCCAAACAATACCACCAATTACAACGGTCTTGGAAGTTGCTTGTTGTATTATCGTTCAACTGATGGTGGTGCTACATGGGATGTTACAGATGGTGCTTTGCCAGAAATGAATTCCAATTATACTTCTGGTGTTACTGCTGATACTTACGCGATTCACGCCCGCGGAAACACAGTTGTGATTTCAGTTTTCGGGGAGTTGCAAGATTCTTATATCTATGTGTCAGAAGACAACGGAACTACATGGACCAAGACCGTATTTTGGGATTTTCCTATGGATAACTATGCCATCGACATGGGGACAGACATTGAGGGAGATGGTATTCAGGATACTATACTTTCTTCAGATGGAACAGGATCTCTATATATTGATGTTAACAACAACATCCATATTGCCTTTGGTACCATGTTTTACACAGACGATTTGGGAGTAGTGGACTCATCTTATTCTTATTTCCCATTGGCAGGCAGCATTGCTTATTGGAACAGCAACATGACTCCTGAGTTGGTTGGTCAAGACAGCATAGTTGTTGGACAGGATTCAGTATTTGCGTACAATGAGATTATCTATACGAACGAAATAGATTATATAAATTCAGTTTACGCAACAGATACTTATTATGAATATCAAAACATTGGAGGAGGTCTAGAGCTTATGACAAGTGTTGTAGCTGCACCAGACAATATGATGTGGTCCACTTTGGATGTTGTTTTCACCACGGATAATGGCTTGGGTATTTATGTGTACAATGGTGTTGATTCTGTTTATTTGGAATCTTCTAATAGTGTCGACATCTCAGGAATGGGATTGGGAAGTGACTTTGATTTTTATTTTTATGCAGTAGATGGCGGTGTTATGCAAGAGGTGGAAATTACTTTCAATGGTACTTATAATACAGCAGAAATTGTTGATACGGTTTATATCATTGACTCCGTTATAGCTGTTTACGACTATTTTGATATTTATGAATATGTGGATGTATTTAATTACAACAACTCTGTTCTTGAGATTGGTGTATCTCCAGAAATTGACACAGCTATTCCTGCCGATATCACAGAAGTGGGTCAGTATGGCAATTCAGGTATTGCTTCTCATCCTCAAGTAGCAGGTGATGCTGATGGCAATATTTACGTTGCTTATGCAGCCGTGAATGAATTGTATTTCAATGGCGAAGAGTATTTGCGTCACGTATTTGCGGTGAAGTCAACGGATGCAGGCTTTAATTGGACTGATCCTGCTGACATCACACCTGATTTAGCTGAAGTGGGTTGGGAGTACATGTATGCCTCCATGGCGCATGAAGTATACAATGGCAAATTGCATTTGGTGATTCAAAAAGATGAAGAGCCAGGTGTGCACGTTCAACCAGAAGACATTGCTGATCCCGTAGGAGACAATATTCAAATCTACTTGGCCATTTCTACAGATTTGGTTCCTTCATTCAACGAGGGTGTTGATGGAGTAGAGGCCAATGCTGTATTGGCTTACCCCAATCCTACTAGCAACAACTTCACTTTAGTGACGGAGTCATTGGTTGGTGGTCAGTTGGCTGTTTATGATGCCATGGGCAGAATTGTTATGAAAGACACTA
>CANGVU010000175.1 GCA_947457325.1 Flavobacteriales bacterium
AACCATGGAGAACTTGGAACGTTTTGAAGCCTACGTAGCTGCTGAAAATAAAGTGGAAGCCAAAGATTGGATGCCTGACGGATACCGCAAGACGCTGATTCGTCAAATTGCCCAACATGCCCACAGTGAAATTGTTGGGATGTTGCCTGAAGGCAATTGGATTACACGCGCTCCATCATTAAGAAGAAAAGCCATTCTTTTGGCCAAAGTTCAAGACGAAGGCGGTCATGGTTTGTATTTGTATAGCGCCGCTGAAACACTTGGTGTAGATAGAGATACGCTCATTGATGAGCTGAACACAGGCAAAGCAAAATACTCAAGCATATTCAATTATCCTACACTCTCATGGGCTGATATAGGCGCTATTGGTTGGTTGGTTGACGGTGCTGCCATTGTGAATCAAGTTTCCCTGCAGCGCACAAGCTACGGGCCTTATAGCCGAGCCATGATCAGAATCTGCAAAGAAGAATCCTTCCACCAGCGTCAAGGTTATGAAATCATGATTGCATTGGCCAAAGGAACTCCAGCGCAAAAACAAATGGCACAAGATGCATTGAATCGTTGGTGGTGGCCCAGCTTAATGATGTTTGGTCCAAGTGACAAAGCATCTGCGCACAGTTCTCAAAACATGACCTGGAGAATCAAACGCCACAGCAATGATGAATTGAGACAAAAATTTGTAGATATGTCTGTTGCTCAAACAGAATATTTAGGACTCACTTTGCCAGATCCACACTTAAAATGGAATGAGGAGAGAGGCCACTATGATTTTGGCGAAATTGATTGGACTGAGTTCAACGAAGTGGTGAAAGGAAACGGTCCTTGCAATAAACAACGCGTTGCTACACGCAAAAACGCTTATGACAATGGCGCATGGGTGAGAGAAGCAGCTGTTGCTTATGCGAACAAGCAGTCAGCCAAAAAGAATTCAGCCGCTGCATAATTATTGTGCTTTCTGAGCGTTGCAAGACTTATTTTTGCGACGCTCAATGACAGCATATATGAAAGATTTAAAAATAGGGTTAATCAAAGAGGGGAAAACCCCTCCTGACTTCCGTGTTGCACTTACACCTCAACAATGTAAGCTGGCAATGGAAAAATATCCCAACATCCATATCGTAGCGCAAACCAGTGCTATCAGAAAATTCACAGATCAAGAGTATTTGGATGCCGGCGTTGCTGTTGTAGACGACGTAACAGATTGTGATGTCTTGATAGGTGTTAAAGAAGTTCCTATTGATCAACTCATCGCTGAAAAGACATACCTTTTTTTCTCCCATACCATCAAAAAACAGCCTTACAATGCCAAATTGTTAAGGGCCATAATGGACAAGAAAATCACACTCATAGATTACGAGGTATTAAAAGATGACAAAGGTAAAAGGGTAATCGGTTTTGGTAGATATGCAGGTATAGTTGGTGTATTTGAAGGCTTTCGAGCGCTTGGCTTAAAACACAACTGGTATCAACTGCCTTCTCCCATTTCTTGTCATGATCGCGCTGAAATGGAGTCCCATATCAATGCTGAATTATTCAAAAGACCAATCAAAGCTGTAGTTACTGGTTATGGAAGGGTTGGTCATGGTGCAGAAGAAATGATTCAGCGTTTCAATCTTCAATTGGTCTCACCTGAAGAATTTCATACTTATCAAGGATCTGAAAACATATATACCCATCTTGACACCCATCAATATTACCAACGCATTTCAGATGGCGGATTTGACAAAAGAGAATTTTACCAATCCCCTGAATTGTACAAAAGTGTTTTGATGAATTGGGTGAAGGACGCCGACATTTACTTTGCCTGTCACCTTTGGAAATCAGGAAATCCTTTGTTGATTACTTCCGCTGATTTGGCTAGTCCCGACAACTGCTGTAAGGTAATTGCCGACATCAGTTGTGATGTCAATGGCCCTATAGCTTCGACTATTAAAGCCAGCACGATTGAAGAGCCGTTTTTTGGATATTGTCCTATAGATCAACAAGAATGTGATTGGAAAAAGGAAAGTGCAATAATGGTAATGTCCGTCGACAACCTGCCTTGCGAACTTCCAAGAGATGCATCTGAAGATTTTGGAGATGAAATGATTAATTCCGTTATCCCAGCGCTATTAGAGGAGAACAATGTTATGATTAATGGTGGAATGGAAACCAATTTGGGAGCGCTCACAAAACCCTTTGAATACCTTGCTGATTACGCCTTAGGGAAATAATTACTTCCAGATTCTAGCCGTTTTCAAAACCACTTTTTCACCAAAAAATATTTTGGTAGAAAGTTCAAATGCCGCTGTATAATCAGAGACCACAAAAACATCTTTCGCTTTGGCTTTTCGGGTGTTCAATAGGTCTTTATTGCTCAAAGCCTCTTTAAGCGCAGTCGCTGCTACCTCGCCATTGTCGATGATTTCAATTTTCTTCTTGTAATATAAATCAACCTCTTTACGAATCAATGGGTAATGGGTGCACGCCAAAATAAGCGCATCTATATCCTTGAAATTAGGCTTGGACAAATAGCTATTGATGATGGTTTGGGAAATCTTGTTGTTGTAAAAACCCTCCTCAATCATCGATGCCAAAAGCGGTGTGGCATTGGAGATTACCTTTAATGATTTATTGAGTTTTTCAATTCGATTCACGTAAACCCTGGATGCAATAGTACCCTTGGTACCTATAACTCCAATATTCTGCTTTTTAAATTTTGCCGCTACATATTGCGCAACCGGATCAATCACATTAATCACCGGAACATCGGGACCTGCCACATCACATACCGTTTTGAAGGCGTGTGCGCTAGCCGTATTGCAAGCAATAACAACAGCCTTGCAATTGTGGTCCATCAAATACTGCGTAATGCGCGCGGCGTAATGTCTAATACTCTCAGGCGATTTATCGCCATATGGCAAATGAGCAGTGTCCCCAAAATAAATAAAACGCTCATTGGGCAAAGCCTTACGAATGGCTTGTGCCACGGTCATTCCTCCAATGCCCGAATCAAAGATTCCTATTGGTCCGGAGCTAGGCATTACTTCTTGGGCGCTGGAGCAGGCGCGGCCTCTGTTGGAGGTGTAAGCGGAATACCCAATTTAACTTTGATTTTATCAGTCAAATCATCTCCACCACGATATAAAAGTACTCCAGTGCTTGCATCAATTACATAAGAATAACCTTCCTCTTTGGCAACATCCTCGATTGCTTTGCCAATTTTCTCAATCAACGGTTGCAACAAATCATTTCTACTTTTCTCCAATTCCGTATTGGCGGTTTGCTCAAAGTCTGTCATGTTCTTTTCCAAATCCATAATGGCTTTGTACTTGGATTGAAGAATAGCCTCAGGCCATGTCGTTTTATTGGCTTCAAATTCTTGCAACTTGGTTTGATAATCCTTTTGCATTTCATTCATGGTGTTGGTGAAATCACCTGATATCTTTTCCAAGTCAGCATTGACTTTTGTAATTTCTGGCATGGAGAACAACAGCACTTGACCATCAGTATGTCCCACTTTTTGGGCATTCATGACTACTGCACTGAATAAAACGACTACGAACAAACTTAACTTTTTCATGTATTCTAATTTAAAAACGATTATGGATTTCTTTTTGTATTGGTTGTGCCGGGTTTGTTCCCAGTAGGTTTGGTTCCTGTACCTGTTTTTTCTTTTCCTGTTCCTGATTTTTCCTCTCCTCCTTCCTCTTCTTCTCCCTCACCGCCATCATTGGTTTCTCCCGGTTTTAAACCCATTTTCTTCAAGACTTTATCACTCACGTCATGCTTGGGATTGGAGTATAAAATATTACTATTGGTTGCCTTGTCAAAAATCACCATCAGACCACCCTGACTAGCAACTTCTTGAATGGCTGTATAAATTTCATCTTGAATGGGTTTAATCAACTCTTCACGCTTTTTAAACAAATCACCCTCAACACCAAAACGTTTCTTCTGTAACTCACGGGCTTCCTTGCGCTTCTCTTCCAATTCATCCTCCCGCTTCTTCTTCATCTCGCTGGTCAATAGTATTTTTTCAGCTTGATAAGCCTTCTCCATTTTCTCAATGGACTCATACTTCTGTTCAATTTCCTTCTGCCAATCAGCACTCATCTGATCTATCTCTGCTTGTGCATCGGCGTAGGCTTGAACGTGACTTAATATGTACTTGGAATCAACATATCCAAACTTTTGCGCAGACACAGTTAACGTGATGAGACAAATGAAGACGGAAAGAATTATATTTTTCATTGGCGTTTAAACGTTCTGCAATTTACGATATTGTTTAGAGTTCGCCAAGATTCATGCCAATAGAAAAATGGAATTG
>CANGVU010000176.1 GCA_947457325.1 Flavobacteriales bacterium
CCATTCAGTTACGCGTCAAACGGTTATGGATTTTTGGAAATAATCAATGAATACTTTGGAAGGCAACGCCTTCAGGGCGTTTGTGCTTCCATCGTTTATGGGACCACAACCAAGATGATGGTTGCTTCATGATGTCTGCGGTAAGCGCTTGATTTAGTCTTTCTATGATTTGTCCTTTATCACAATTTTGTGGCTCTGCTTCAATGAGTTCATAGATCGTGGTATAATAGCCCCTTTTAACTTTGTAAATGTGTGCGTAAATAATAGGGAATTGGTATTCTCTGCTGATTTTCTCGGGGCCATAGTAGCACGCAGTTTCCTGATTTAGGAAAGTTGTCCAGTATGATTTTCGGGGATTGGCAGGTGATTGATCAATGGCAAAAACGGGAACGATGAATTTATCGTGGTTGTCCTTGAGGTATTGTCCAATGTCCAATGTTCTCACCAACAATGTTCCAAATCTTCCTCGGGTCGAACGCATTTTTTCATCAAAGAATGGGTCTGCGATTTTTTTGTAAATTCCAACAACTTTGTGTTTCAGATGAAGCGGTCCTGTGATGGCCCACAACTCCCAATTGTTGTAGTGTCCGCCACAAATCATGACGGATTGATTCATCGATTCAAAGCGATGAAACGCCTCGACATTTTGATGGGTCATTCTTTTGTTGGCTTGGCTTTTTGAGACGGTAAACTGTTTGACGGTCTCGATGATTAAATCGCAGAAATGTTGGTAGAAGCCGCGTTCTATTTTTCTTTTTTCTTGTTGTGACTTATCAGGAAAGGAGCGGTCGATGTTTTGACGAACTACTTTTTTTCGGTATCCTAGAATGTAATATAGAACAACAAAGAAAAAATCACTAACGCGATACAATATCCAATAGGGTAATAAACTGATAGGGATCAAAAGGGTCCAATATAAAATGCGGGACATGGTTAAAAATTTAGGGTTAGTCCGTCATAGGCGAGATGCATGTGCGGAGGCAATTTGCTTTGGACATCATCATGCAAGCCCAATTGATGACTGATGTGGGTGAAGTACACTTCTGGAACTTCTAGTTCATTGGCCAAGTCAATGGCTTCATCCAATGTGAAATGTGAAGGGTGCTTTTCATTTCTCAGCGCATTTAGAATCAGTATTTGACTGCCGCGAATTTTATCTTTGGTCTCTGAACTCATGAAGTTGGCATCAGTGACATAACTCAGATGACCAATTCTAAATCCAAGAACAGGAAGATTGAGGTGCATAACGGGCAATGGAATGATGTTCCATGATCCAATTTTAAATGGCTCCTTAGTAATGGAGTGTAAGTTGATTTTTGGAACTCCGGGGTAGTGTTGATTTTCAAAAACATAATTGAACTCTCTGCGCAATGCCGTTTCCACGGCATCTGTGCAATAAACGTTCATGGCCTTGTCATAGCGGTAATTGAATGCTCTGATATCATCTAATCCTGCGATGTGGTCTTTGTGCTCATGGGTGAATAGCACAGCATCCAATGATTGTACTTCTTCCCTGAGCAGTTGTTGCCTGAAATCAGGGCCACTATCAATGACAATGGTTTGGTGCTCATCACGAATCAAAACGGACGTGCGCAGGCGCTGATCTTTTGGATTTTTAGAACAACAGATATTGCAGTTGCATGCAATCACGGGCACACCCTGTGAAGTTCCTGTTCCTAAAAATATCAATTCCATGGCGAATCAAAAATAAAGGAAAAAGCAAGCAGTATGGCTAACTTTGTAGCATGTCTGAAACAAAACATCCCTGGAGAGTCCCTTTCATGGTTTATGCCGATGCGGAGGGAAATATTTTTGAAGATACCCGATATGAAGCTGTGGGGAGGTCTGGTTTCAATGTATTGCCATTGACACCTGAGGATTTTATCGAGTTGCCATTTGGGAGTGATTTGTTGACTTTGCCAGGTCGTAGACCTTATGGCTTGGAGGAATCAGGAGAGATGATTATTCGTGAGGATGTTCAAGCGGTGGCTGCGTTGAACGCTCCGGCATACACCCAGTTGTATTCCGCAGCTTTTGGAACGGAAGAAGAGAATGCGCCTACTTTGCCGTTGTATGCTTATACAACAGTGGGTTGGCTAGATGATAAGTTTTATACCACAGCGGTGCGCATTGATCCAGATGAGCGCCAAGATTTGGTAAATTTTGATCGGGAAAAAATTTGGGAAGTCACCAAGGAGCGCATCGCTCAGCATCCAGACAACCGTTTGATTCAACACTTGGGTCAGAATTGTTCATTGCGATATTGCTGCCCTGCTGCGCGCAATTTCTTTATGGGCCGCTGGGAATGTCCCATCCCCATCTCGCCTGCTTGCAACAGCAATTGTTTGGGTTGTATTTCATTTCAACCCAAAGAACATGAGTTAACCGCTCCGCAGGACCGTTTGGATTTTATTCCTACCGTGGATGAGATTTTAGAATTCACTGTTCCTCATTTGGAATCAGCGGATAGGGCTATCGTGAGCTTTGGTCAAGGATGTGAGGGAGAGCCGCTTTTGGTTTGGCAGTTGATTCGGGATGTGATTGTGGAGATTAGAAAGAGAACCAAACGCGGTATCATCAACGTCAATACCAACGGAAGTAAGCCCAAAGCAGTGGAGGAGCTGATGAAGGTTGGTTTGGATAGCATTCGTGTTAGCTTGAACTCAGTAAGAAAAGACATTTACGAGGCGTATTACTTGCCCAACAATTATCAATTTGAGGACATCAGAGAATCTGCGCGTATCGTACGTCAGCATGGAGGCTGGGCCAGTATCAATTACTTTACCTTTCCAGGAATGACCGATCATCCCGAGGAGCTAAAGGCATTGCAAGACTTTATTCGCTACACAGATATCAGCATGATCCAATGGCGCAATTTCAACATTGACCCCGACTGGTACTTGGGCAAGTTGAACGTCATGGAACTTCCAGAAGGTTTGGGTATCAAGAATGTGATGGATCAAATCAAATCAGAATTTCCACATCTGAAGTATGGCTATTTTAATCCACCACATGGTGATGCACGCGGAGCATTTTTAACCAAGGAGTAATTAGGGCTCAATGCCCATTGCCTTCGCAATGTTTGGCTTAAAGTACAATTCGCTTTTCATCACCTTGCCATCTTCTCTGAAAATGGGTTGTCCGTTGGCGTCCAATTTGCTCATGTTGCTGCGTTGAATTTCTTCAAAAACAGGTGCCATGACGGCTTGCAGACCATGGGCGTTGATGGTTCCGCACAAGATGTAAAGCATGTCGCCTAGGGCATCTGCAATTTCAACAATATCCCCATTTTGCGCAGCTTCCAAATACTCTTCATTCTCTTCCTTCATCAAATTGAAGCGTAAATTCATTTCTTTTTCTGGAATATGGGCAATGGGCTCTTGTCTTACAGGTAGCATAAAAGCATGGTGAAAGGTCTTTACATGCTCAATGGCTTGGGTCAATGTCAATTCGTTTTTCATGTTTCAAATTAAATGCAAAAGGCGCTTGTCCTCAACAGATTTGATGGAAAAGCCACAAAGTCGTATTTTTGCTTGAATGACTTGGAAGGAGGCGATCAGAAAAATCTGTTGGACATTGCATTTGGACCTTACGCAGAACATGCGTTATGACCGAGCAACCCATGCTTTTTTGTCGCATCGCTTGCGGTCTGATTCCAATACCATCGATGTTGGATGCCACAAGGGTGAAGTGCTGGAATGGATGATTCAGTTTGCGCCAAAGGGCAATCATTGGGGATTTGAACCCATTCCTTCAATGGCTCAAAAATTAAAGGAAAAATTTCTTTCGCCTCAAGTGTCCATCAAGGAATTGGCATTGAGCGATAACAACGAAAAGACTACTTTTCATTGGGTAAAGAATGCGCCGGCATACAGTGGAATTAAACAACGTACCTATGCGCTCGAGCATCCCGAGATAGAGCATATCAATGTTCAATGTGCCCGTTTGGATGATGTATGCGATTTGAATAAAGTGGATTTGATCAAGATTGACGTAGAAGGAGGGGAATGGCAGGTTTTACAGGGATCGAAAGCCATTATTGCCCGAGACCAGCCAGATATCATCTTTGAGTTTGGTAAAGGCGCCTCTGAGTTTTATCATACTACTCCGCAAATGATGTTTGACTTTTTTGACAATATGGGATATCAAGTTCATCCGTTGAATAAGTACTGGAGAGAGTCAACAGGCTTGTCCAAGGAAGAAATGGAGACCTGTTTTGAAACCGGTTCGGCCTATTATTTCTTCGCAATTTCCAAACCAATCAACCATTAAAAATATTAAGTTTGTTTCCAATACCATTGCAATGA
>CANGVU010000177.1 GCA_947457325.1 Flavobacteriales bacterium
GCATTGTATAAAAAGTATGTGACATCCTAAGTTGGCGCAATTGGTGTGTATGTCATATGGAGATCCACATTGATGGCAGTGGGCTATTACATCATCGGAAATCCGCTCTGCCAATCTTTCATCAAACACAAAATTTACTCCTTTAAACTTATTCTTCAAACCATTCTGCTTTGCATCTCTGGCGTATTTGATGATACCTCCCTCCAAATGGAAAACATTTTTAAAACCCAAATGCTTCATATAGGCAGAGGCTTTTTCACAACGAATTCCGCCCGTGCAATACATCACCAAATTCTTGTCTTTATTGTCCTTCAGCAGGTCTTCCGCCAATTGCAATTCTTCTCTAAAAGTATCTACATCTGGTAGGATTGCGCCTTCAAAATGTCCCACTTCACTTTCATAATGGTTGCGCATGTCCACCAAAATGGTATTTGGATCATCCGTCAATTGATTAAAAGCTTCGGCGTTCAAATACTCTCCTGTATTGGCTGGATCAAACGAATCATCATCCAAACCATCTGCAACAATCTTTTTCCGCAATTTCACTTTAAGCATGTAAAAACTGTGAGAATCATCCGCCACAGCTGTGTTCAATCTTATTTGATTCAACTCGGGAAAAGCATACAAATACGCTTTGAATGCCTCAAAATTTTCAGTTGGAACAGAAACTTGGGCATTAATTCCTTCGGATGCAATATATACTCGACCAAGCACACCCAATAAATACGCTTTTTCATAGAATTGATCTCGAAACTCACTTGGATTCTGAATTTTAAAATACTTATAAAATGATAGCGTGGTCCTTGGAATATTATCCTTGGCCATATGCGCCTTTAGGACTCTCCTATCCATTAAGTTGTAAAGTCTTTTCATATCGGGTATGAGTGTAAATTATACATGCGCAAAACTACACCACGCATCAAAAAAAAAGGCCCTTTCGGGCCTTTTTCATATGATAAACTGATTAATATCTGTATTGATCATTTTTGAATGGTCCTTCCACAGCAACACCAATGTATTCCGCTTGCTCTGTGGTTAAAACCTCCAATTCTACACCAATTTTAGCCAAATGCAAATGAGCTACTTTCTCATCCAAATGCTTGGGTAAGACGTAAACTTTGTTCTCATATTTATCGTGATTCTGCCACAATTCCAATTGAGCCAACGTTTGATTGGTGAATGAATTACTCATAACAAAAGATGGATGACCTGTTGCGCAACCCAAATTCACCAAACGGCCTTCAGCCAAAACAATGATGTCCTTGCCATCTATGGTGTACTTGTCCACTTGTGGTTTGATGGTATCCTTGGTATTGCCGTAATTTTCGTTCAACCAAGCCATGTCAATTTCATTGTCAAAGTGGCCAATGTTACACACCACTGCATTGTGCTTCATGTTTTTGAAATGGCGGTCAACGATAATCTTGTGATTACCTGTTGCTGTGACAATAATGTCCGCTTCAGCGATGGCAGTATCCATCTTCTTTACTTCGTACCCTTCCATTGCAGCTTGCAAAGCGCAAATTGGATCTATTTCCGTCACAATCACACGTACTCCTGCATTTTTCAAAGAGTCAGCTGATCCTTTTCCAACATCACCGTATCCAGCAACAACGGCTACTTTACCAGCCATCATCAAATCTGTTGCACGTCTCAAAGCATCTACTAAAGATTCTCTGCAACCGTATTTGTTATCGAATTTTGATTTGGTCACACTGTCATTGATGTTGATTGCTGGCAACAACAAACTTCCGTTTCTCTCACGATCGTACAAACGCAAAACACCTGTGGTTGTCTCTTCAGAAATACCGCGGATACCTGAAACCAATTCAGGATAACGATCAAAAACCATGTTGGTTAAGTCTCCACCATCATCCAAAATCATGTTCAATGACTGTCCTTCAGGGAAAGCATGCAATGTCTGTTCTATGCACCAATCAAACTCTTCTTCATTCATTCCCTTCCAAGCATAAACAGGAATACCAGCGGCAGCAATAGCCGCGGCAGCATGGTCTTGTGTGGAAAAAATGTTGCAAGAGCTCCAAGAAACATCCGCTCCCAACTCTACCAAGGTTTCTATCAATACAGCCGTTTGAATGGTCATGTGTAAACAACCTGCAATGCGCGCCCCTTGAAGCGGCTTGCTAGCTCCAAATTCCTGGCGCAAGGACATTAATCCCGGCATTTCTGCCTCTGCCAATTTTATTTCTTTGCGACCCCATTCGGCAAGTCCCATGTCCTTAACTTTGTAGTTCATCTTGGTTTCAGTTAGCATATTTTTAAATTTGATACAAAGATACTGCGTTCCAACGATAAACAAAAATGGAATCTTTTTGATGATCAATGAATTAGTGATTAATCAGGTAAATGTTCGAATCTGGGAAGGATCCTCTCCCCCAGCTCCATCCTCCCATCCTTTAAGATCACAAAGAATACATCCGCATCGTCAAATAGAATTTGACATGATTGATACACTCATCCCCCCTCCATGGTCATGGGATGACATTGAAAAAGAATCACTGGGAAAGCCGTTCCTTAAAAACGATAGTCACCACATTGGCATCAGCCACTCCAATGGGCTGGGTTGTTTTGCTTGGTCAAAAAAAACTTTTGGGATCGATATTCAAACACCACACCCTAGCATTTTCAAAGTGCGACAAAAATTTTGCAGCCCAAATGAATTAGAATATTTGGTGGACAGTATTACGGACGCTCGTTATCTGATGCTTTGGTCTGCCAAAGAGGCTATCTACAAATTCTATGGCCATGGCGTTGATTTCAGTCAAGATTTATCTGCAGAACATTTTGAAGCCTCGGATGAAAAGATTTTTATTCGTTGTCGAAATTCCAATGACAAATACACTACTTTTATTGTCCATTGTCTAAAACAACCTAATTACATTCTCTCAATAGCTTATGAAAACAATTTATAACTCATTTTTAACCATCCTCTTGATCGTTTTGTATTTTTCTACAACAGGTCAAGAGGTCATTGTATGGCAAGAAGATTTTGCCAATGGCATCCCATCGGGCTGGACAAATGAAGAAGCCAATGGAGCCAGTTGGGAATACCGCGGCCCCAATACCACACCAGACTTCTCTGTTGGTTCAAGAGGAGCATGTACCAATAACTTTTTGGGTGAGCCCATGAACAGCAGCACGCAGAGCAATGGCTTCATCATTTTTGATTCAAACTATTGGGACAACGATGCCCTCCCCTGCTTACCTGCCAACTTTGGAACCGGACCCGTTCCAGGACCACATTTGGCTCATCTGACCACCTCCAGTATCGACCTAAGCAACGTTCAATATGCCGCTTTGGAATGGGAGCAATACGTCAGGTTTTATCAAGGAAATACACGCATTGAGGTGAGTGTAAACCAGAGCAGCTGGTCTCCACTTTATGCCAACAACATTCCACTCGCCGCTTCCACGTCCAATGTAGAAAACAAGAGAATTTATCTTGGAAACAACATTTGCGGCAATGCGGATGTCCGTTTCAGATTTGTCTATGAAGGGCTCTACTATTTCTGGATGTTGGATGATGTCCAAGTGGTTGAAGTTTACGCAAACGACCTAAAAATAAATTCCTCCACATACGGCGATTTTGACTTTGTTGATCCAGCGCACCCCACCGGTTTTGAATGGATGGAATACAGCATCTACCCAACACAGATGTCACCTACTTTAAAATTCAGTGCACACATTGAAAACTGGGGAGGCCTTGCTCAAACGGGCTGCGCATTGAATGCTCAGTTGTATTCTGATGCAAACAATACCTTGTTGTACAATGGAACAACCGTTGACCCAATTACGATTCCCGTTGGAAGTTCTGCTGAAATAAGAGCTGGGCAATTCGCTATGGCAACTGACACAGGAAATTACACCATTCATTATAGAACTCTTCAGAATGAGATAGATGCATTAGAAGACAACAACAAAGACACTGCACATTTCAGAATTTCACCTTGTGTTTTAGCAAGAGATCACGGCATTGTCAATGGTTTTTATGAGGGGTCTGAACTTTTTTGGAACAATACTTTTGAATTGGGAAATGTTTTTCTTCCCACTTATAACATGCCCATATCTGCCATGGCCGTTGCCATTGGAAATAACGCGGATCCTAGTGCAACAATAAGAGGAAGAATCCAATCCTTCAGTTATGGGGATTCATTGGTGACACAATTCATTGCTGAAACTCCTCTTGTCAGTATCTCAACCAATCAACTGAACGACATTGGAGAACAAGCCAAATTTCAATATCTGAATTTTGCAGATACTGTGATACTGCAGGCCAATACGCC
>CANGVU010000178.1 GCA_947457325.1 Flavobacteriales bacterium
CAAATTTCCCTAAACTCAGAAACCAATTCGCCTATCAACCTCTAGGCATCGAAATCGATTTTATACCAGAAATAAAAAAACCCTTGCCCAAAATTCTAACCATTTCTTTTCTTGGTGAGGTAAAAAATTTTCCCAGAATGATTGAGTTGATGAAGCTACTGAAAAATCATTTTACATGGGTTCATATAGGTTCCGGTAACAAAGAAATGGAAACGTGGCTCAAAGAAATTTGCGCCAGAGAAAAGATTCAATTTGATTTTCTTGGACACATGACCAAACAAGAAATCAATAAGTTTTTAAACAACAATCCCATGGCTTATTTTGCCAATACCAGCACTTGGGAAGGGGTTCCAGTAAGCATGATGGAAGCGGGTTTGTTTGGGATTCCTTTTATTGCTACCGACATACCAGGAAATTTAGAAATTGTATCAGAAAACAACGGATTCATCATTCCTTTAACTGGTGATCTCAATGAGATAGCCTTGAAAATTTGCAAGTGCTTTGAAGATGCTAACCTATGGAAAGATAAAGCCGTCAAAGCACAAGCCATTATAACTTCTCAGTACAATGCCGCTTTAAATCACAAAGCTTTTTTCGAAGCAATCAAGATTACTTCTTGAACAAATTGTATTTAAGAATACAATAAATGGCTCTGAATCCATCTTTCCAACCGATTTTCTTTCCCTCTTCGTAGGTTCGGCCATAATAGGAAATTCCCACCTCGTAAATTCTAATCTTTGGGATTCTCGAAATTTTTGCGGTCACCTCAGGTTCAAAACCAAATCGATTCTCCTTTAAATCCAATGATTGTACGATATCTCTTTTAAAAACTTTGTAACACGTTTCCATATCCGTCAAATTCAAATTGGTCATTGAATTAGAAAGAAACGTCAAAAACTTATTACCTATGGTATGCCAGAAAAACAGTATGCGGTGAGGCTTACCACCCATAAATCTACTTCCATACACTACGTCAGCAAAACCATCTGCAATTGGTTTAATCAGAATATTGTACTCTTGAGGGTCATATTCCAAATCGGCATCTTGAATCATCACAATATCACCTGTTGCCTTTTTAATTCCGGTATGCAAAGCCGCGCCTTTTCCTTTATTGACTTCATGCTTAAAATATTGAATATTCACTTCAGGGTTAGCTGCATGGTAGCGATGAACAGCCTCCTCAGTATCATCTTTTGAAAAATCATTCACGATAATGATTTCCTTCTGAATACCTCCAGCCAATTGCACTTCCTTGACTTTATCTAAAATTAGATGAATGGTCTTTCCCTCGTTATAGGCCGGAATTACGATAGATAACTTAGAAACTGTGAACTTTTCCATATTGAACAAAAGAGACAAATATAATGAGTAATTTGGGTTAAGTTTTGGATATTCGCAACATGAAAACCATTCAACTGCATTTACAACAAGCACATGAATTGTTGGAGAAAGTTCTCTCAGATGAAAAATTTTTGAGTGATGTTGAGTCAGCGACCCATTTGATTGTAAGAGCGTTAAAAGAGCAAGGAACAGTTTTTTCATGTGGAAATGGTGGCAGCATGTGCGACGCCATGCATTTTGCAGAAGAACTTTCTGGACGATACCGCAATGATCGACCAGCCTACAGGGCTATTAGCATTTCCGATCCTTCGCACATTTCCTGCGTTGGAAACGATTACGGATTTGATTTTATTTTCAGCCGATACTTAGAAGGTGTAGGCAGATCAGGAGATGTTTTATTGGCCATTACCACTAGTGGTAATTCTAGGAATGTATTGGAAGCTGCTAAAAAGGCCAAACAGTTGGGAATAAAAGTAATTGCACTAACCGGAAAAGACGGAGGTCAAGTGGTTCAACACGCTGACATCAATATCATCGTTCCTTGGTTTGAATATGCAGATAGAATACAAGAGATTCACATCAAAGTCATCCATGCATTGATAGATGGTATTGAACAAGGATTAAAATAATTTTTGTTTTTAATCACAAAAAAAGGCTGTATCGTAATACAGCCTTTTTTATGATTATTCATGTCTTTTAATCCCTAACAATACGCATGGTTTGTTCCATTCCGTTAATTCTAATTGTCATTTGGAACATTCCTTTGGCTATCCTGTTCAAGTTCATCTTATGCGCTACTCCAGAGAAATCTAATGTCTCAACATAAACTTGTTGACCTAAAAGGTTAGTTACCTCTATATTCAATTGACCTTCCAATGGTTTTTCAAATACAATGTTCATATCACCTGTGGTTGTAGGATTTGGATAAACCATTACGTTACCCATATCACTTGAAACCTTAACCGCTGATGTGTTGTCTTCTTGAACAACCATACCTGATCCTTGAATCATAACACATTGAACTGCTCCCCATGCTGAAACCACTCCGCTGTTGTGAACGGGACGCACACGTACTTGGTAAAACTTACCGGGAGCAATACCAGGAATGTTATTCAACATAAAGATGGATGAACCACTGGCGCCTGTCAATACTTGAGTTGTAGCATTCGACACCCCATTGGTGCAATCTGTGAACTCCCATTGATAAGCATTGCTTCCGCAAATAGTTTGGTCAGGAGCAATGAAAGAATTGATTGCTTTGATGTTTGGACATCTATCAGAAGCCCTAACCTGAATGGGTGTTTGAGGCAGCAAGGTAATGGTGCAGGTTGATGTGGCCTGTGCAAATACCGGTGTGTAATTTTCAGCCGCATCTGGAATACTATACATAACAGGAACATTCACGGTGTAAACGACTGGTGATGCAGAGAGGTTAGAAGGTAAGATTGATCCCAAGCGTGCAATAACAGAACTTGATCCTGCTTGGTACACCCATGGTTGTATTCCTAAATTCTGACCTGCTTGAGAAGCTGACAATACATTAATCATGTAGTTATTGGCGTTTCCTCTGTACAATGTTTTGAAGCTGCCGCAAACGCTTGCGTATTCACCTGTACCATTACTGTAGAAATGATCACAATCTGAAGGAAGGAAGTGATTGATGCACAATTTCGCACTGGTATTACCTGGCCCAGCGTGTTCATGCACGGCGAAGTAATAATTAGCACCTACGGTCAACTCATCAGTAATCAACGTTTGATTTCCAGTTGTTACTTCATGCTCAATCATTTCCAAAGCCAAACAACTTGGATACTCTCTAAACAAGTGGATAGAGTAATCGCCGATTGCAGCACTCAATCCTATGCGCAAGCTATTGTACTGTGCGTTCCATTTGTACCATCTGTCTTTTCCATCTCCATCAATTGTCGCTGTGTTGGTTCCTGTGAATGGGTTGGCAGAGAAGATGTTTGTTGGTGTACATGCAGGGAAATAAGCTGTACTAACTGTAACGGTATTCAAAGTTTCCATGCTCAAACCGTTATTCACAACTCCATCGCAGTCATCGTCATAGGCATTACAAATTTCAGGTTGAGGATAAACACAACTTCCATTATCACTGGTCGCCTGTGCGTTGTAATTGCATGCCGCAGCATCCATACATCCCAATATGCAACCTTGTGCAGCTAATCCATCACAATTCTCATCAACTGCATTATCACAGATTTCTATAGTTCCTGGGTTGATTGAACTATTGTTGTCATCGCAATCTGTGTTATTGTCAACTGTTCCAGCAGGTGCGGTGCAAGCTTCGATTCCTCCGTCATTGATGTCTCCATAACCATCACCATCAGCATCAACATAATATATGTTCAATACACCATTGTCTATAACACCATCACAATCATCATCGATATTGTTACAAACCTCTGCGGTAGCATAGATACATGAACCATCATCGTAGGTCGCGGCTTCATCAAAGTTACATGCGGTAGCATCGGTACATCCGTATACACATCCGTCATCCACTTGTCCATCACAGTTCTCATCAATATCATCTCCGCAAACTTCTGTGGCGTTCGGATTAATAGCAGCATTGTTATCATCACAATCACCAGGTAAGATCGTGCTTGGAGTACAAGCCGTTGTTCCTGTTGCTACGCCATAACCGTCGCCATCTGCATCGGTGTAAACTGGATACTGTGTCAAGTTCTCATCAACCTGATTGTTACAGTTGTCATCGATGTTGTTACATGTCTCTGTTGCATTTGGCTTGATTGCACTGTTTGTATCGTTACAGTCACCGGGTAAGATCGTGCTTGGGGTACAAGCTGTTGTTCCTGTTGCTACGCCATAACCATCGCCATCTGCATCGGTGTAAACTGGATACTGTGTCAAGTTCTCATCAACCTGATTGTTACAGTTGTCATCGATGTTGTTACATGTC
>CANGVU010000179.1 GCA_947457325.1 Flavobacteriales bacterium
GTGAAGGAAATGGGCGGATGGGAATGTGGTAAGTGTCACTATTAATTTTTTAGGATCTACGAACATGAGTAACAATAAAAAATATTGGACCAGCTTGGAAGAGTTCAGCAATCGCGAATCTTTCCAAGAAGCAGTTTCTCACGAGTTTGCCCCTGCAAGCAATGGATTAAATGCTTTTGCAGATGAGAAATTATCCAAGGCAAACACTGGACGTCGTGACTTCTTAAAATTCATGGGATTCAGTGTCGCAGCAGCTACTTTGGCGGCTTGTGAGGCTCCTGTAGTGAAGAGTATTCCTTATGTGGTAAAGCCAGAGGACATCACTCCAGGAATTCCTAATTTCTATGCCACCACTTATTATGACGGTGTAGATTACGCAAACGTCTTGGTTAAAACGCGCGAAGGTCGCCCCATCTTCATCAAAGGAAATAAGTCTTTTGGTATGGCTAAGGGTGCAATCAATGCACGCATTAACGCTTCTGTTTTAGAGATTTATGATGAGGATCGTTTAAAAGGTCCTAAAGCAGGAACAGCGGATACTTCTTGGTCCAACTTGGACAAGGAAATGATGGAGTTGTTGGCTGCTGCAAAAAATGTGAGAATCATCTCCAATACAGTTGCAAGTCAAACAACAAAGAATGCCATCAACGCTTTCAGCAATCACTTTGCTGGAAAAGTAAAGCATGTTCAGTATGATGTAGTTTCTTACTACGGAATGACCAAAGCCAATCAAGATGCCTTTGGTAAAGCCGTTGTTCCACAATACAACTTTGAAAAGGCAGAAGTCATTGTCAGCGTTGCTGCGGATTTCTTGGGTTCTTGGTTGACATCCAATATGTACCAAGGTGCATATGCGGATGGTCGTCGTCCTGAAAATGGCAAAATGAGTAAGCATTATCAGTTTGAATCCAACATGTCTTTGACAGGATCCAACGCTGATGTTCGTGTTGCAATTAAGCCTTCACAAGAAGGTCAAATTTTGGCGGCTATTTACAATGCTTTGAACGGTGCCAAGGCACAAGTGGAAGGTGTTGAGGCTTCAGTATTTACCAAGTTGGCTGCAGAATTGAAAGCCAGCGCAGGTAAGTCTTTGGTTGTAGCTGGAAGCAATGATATTGATGCTCAAAAGGTGGCCATCACCATTAATCAAATGTTGAACAATTACGGTTCAACAATTGACATGACCAATCATTTGAATTTGTTCGCAGGAAATGACAGTGAAGTGGAAGCATTGGTAGCTGAAATGAACAATGGTGCTGTGGATGTTTTGATTGTACACGGTTGTAACCCAGTTTACAACTTGGCACATTTGAATTTTGCCAACGCCATGTCAAAAGTGAAGACCAAGGTTTCTACCGCATTGTTCGCCGATGAGACCGGTGCAATGTGTAACTTCTTGGCACCTGATCACCATCAATTGGAATCTTGGGACGATTTAAGTGCAGTTGTAGGAAGAACTGATTTGGTTCAACCAACGATTAATCCGCTTTACAACACAAGACCAGCGGGTCAAAACTATTTGGCTTGGTCTGGAAACAATACAAGTTATTATGACTATTTGAGAATGACTTTCAATGCTGGATATACACCAGCAATGATGGACTCAGATAGCAATTGGTATTCTGCGGTTCACAACGGGACATTTGCGGCCAATACCGCACCAGCTGTAGAATCGGTTGATGGTGTAACTGCTTCTGCAATGGCTGCTGTTACAGCTGCTATGCCAACAGTAAGCACTGCTAACGTTACCGTTAGTGATAGTTTGTCCAAGATTGCCAACAAAAAGGGTGGCAAATGGGAGTTGTCTTTGTACACATCTGTGAATTTGGGTGTTGGTAATCATGCCAACAATCCCATGTTGCAAGAGACTCCAGACCCTATCACCAAAGTTACCTGGGACAACTATGTTGCCATGGCCCCCGCGGACATGAAGGATATGGGCTTGAACCTATACATTGGTGAGCAAGAGGATTCTTCATTGGTGAAAGTAGTTGCGAACGGAAAAGAGATAATTCTTCCAGCAGTTGCTACACCAGGTCAAAAGAGAGGTACTGTAAGTATTGCATTGGGATATGGTCGTGGAGCCAATGACGAGGTCATTGGAAAAGCAGCCTACCAAGTAGATGGAGACGGTGATTATATCATGGATGGCGAGAAGCGCATGACCATTGGTAAAAATGCTTTCGCATTGATCAATAAGGGAATGTATTCATCTTTTGATGTATCCGTTGAAGCTACAGGTGAAATGTATGCCATGGCCTCAACACAGTTGCACAGCACCGTAATGGGCCGTGATTCTGTGGTGAAAGAAACGTCATTGGCTGCCTATTTGAAAGAAAAGTCGGCTGAAAAAGGAAAGGCCTCTTGGAATACAGCAAACACATTGCCTGTTCATCATGATGTCAATGGTGATGGAGAAATTACAGCCAAAGGCGATCGTGTTCCAGTAAGGGAAATGGACTTGTGGGCTGATCATCCAGTGGAGAACGTAGGTCACCGTTGGGGAATGACCATCGACTTGACCAGTTGCATTGGATGTGGTGCTTGTATCACCGCATGCCACACAGAAAATAACGTTCCAGTAGTAGGTAAAGACGAGGTTCGTCGTCACCGTGATATGCATTGGATGCGCATCGACCGTTATTTCTCTTCTGATTTTAATACTTTAGAAGAAACCAAAGAGAACAAAGGTTTGGGAACCATTGCTGCTTATGGCGACATGGAGATTCCAACTGAAAATCCTCAAACTGTTCACATGCCAATGATGTGTCAGCACTGTAACCACGCTCCTTGTGAGACGGTTTGTCCAGTTGCTGCTACTGCACATAGCAATGAAGGTTTGAACAACATGGCTTACAACCGTTGTATCGGTACCCGTTATTGCGCCAACAACTGTCCTTACAAAGTGCGTCGCTTCAATTGGTTCAACTATGTAACCAATGACAAGTTCTCTAAATTCAATCCTGCACAAGACGAGACGATGCGTATGGTATTAAATCCAGATGTTACGGTTCGTACCCGTGGTGTTATGGAGAAATGCAGCATGTGTCAACAGCGTATTCAGGCAGGTAAGATTGATGCCAAGAAGCGCGGTGAAGTAGTTGCGGATGGTGCGATTGTTACTGCTTGTGCTGAAGCTTGTCCAACTCACGCCATTGTATTTGGTGATTTGAACGACACAGCCAGTGAGAACATCATGCGCGCCAAGAACAACCGTTCTTATCACGCCTTAGAAGAGGTAGGTATTCAACCCAATATCTACTACATGACAAAAGTTAGAAACATTGAAACCGAAGCATAATAAAATCCTATGTTAAAAGAAGCTTCTATCCGTCAACCCCTCATCTTAGGTCACAAGACCTATCATGACATCACGAAGGACATTTGTGGACCCATTGAAGGACCTGCACCTCGTGAGTGGAAAATAGCCATTACCATTGCTGCGATCATCGCGATTTATGGTTTGAGCTGTATTGCTTACCTTGTTGGTACCGGTATCGGTGCTTGGGGTTTGAACAAAACTGTAGGCTGGGCATGGGACATCACCAACTTCGTTTGGTGGGTAGGTATCGGTCACGCTGGAACCTTGATTTCAGCGGTATTGTTGTTGTTCCGTCAACGTTGGAGAATGGCGATTAACCGTTCTGCTGAAGCGATGACCATCTTTGCGGTAATCATGGCTGCCATCTTCCCAGTGTTTCACATGGGTCGTGTTTGGATGGCCTATTGGACTTTGCCTTTGCCTAACCAATTTGGATCATTATGGCCCAACTTCAACTCAGCTTTGATGTGGGACGTATTTGCAATCTCAACTTACTTCTCTGTATCATTGGTATTCTGGTACATCGGTTTGATTCCTGATTTCGCAACCATTCGTGACCGCATGGTGAAGCCAGGCATGAAGCGTTTCTACAGCATTTTGAGTTTTGGTTGGTCTGGTCGTGCCAAGAACTGGACACGTTTTGAAGAAGTTTCATTGGTATTGGCAGGTATCGCAACTCCTTTGGTATTCTCAGTTCACTCGATCGTATCGATGGACTTTGCTACCTCAGTTGTACCTGGATGGCACACCACCATCTTCCCTCCTTACTTCGTGTCTGGAGCGATCTTCTCAGGTTTTGCGATGGTATTGACTTTGTTGTTGATCATGCGTAAAACAATGAGATTGGAATCATACATTCACGTAAAACACGTTGAGTACATGAACATCGTTATCATTGTAACGGGTTCTATTGTAGGTGTGGCTTACTTGACTGA
>CANGVU010000180.1 GCA_947457325.1 Flavobacteriales bacterium
GGGGTGAGAAAGAAATAAATTTTGACTATTTAGTCTTGGAGATTTTCTACGCCAATCATTTTGAATGGTACATGAACGATTGCCTCATAATCTTCTCCTGCTTCTAACATATCTTCGTCATCGTTTTCATAAAACCACTCTACGGTTGACTTGCCTCCAATGGATTCAAGTTTTTTGAATAAATCCAATAGGCATTTGCTAGAGGAGGTGTTGAAGTATTCTAACTTGATTTGAAGCGTGGTTTGTTCTGCCTGATTTGATTTGTAATCTTCAATCCAAGCCAAGAGTGGTTTGTAAAACTCAATGGAGTTTTCAGGAATCGATCGGCCTGCAAGTGAAAGGACACCCGTGGTTGCATTGAACTGAACGGTAGGGGTTTTGCTTGACCCGATTAAATCTAAATTCTCCATAGTTTCAATTTGAAAACAAATATAATGAAGAAAATAAAATACTTTTGCCAACTATGAGTCAAAAAGATTGGTTTGCATCGTGGTTCAACACATCATTTTATCATGATTTGTATGCCAAGCGGAATGATGAGGAGGCCCAAGCCTTTATCGATGCCTTGTCTGCATTTTTTAAATGGGACAATGATGTCAAAATTTTGGATGCTTGCTGTGGTTCTGGGAGGCATGCATTGTATTTGGAATCTAAGGGATATCAAGTGTTCGGTTTGGATTTGAGTGATAACAATATTCGTCAAGCTCAGTCCCTTTCCTTGTATCCCCAGCGTTGGGCGATTGCTGATGTTCGAGATTTTGAGTTGCCCAGTGCAGTAGATTATGCTTTAAATCTGTTTACCTCTTTTGGATATTTTGAAACGGATGAGGATCACATCGCTATGCTTTGTAATATCAATCGAAATTTGAAGGGAGGTGGTTTTTTGGTTCTCGATTTTTTAAATGTTAATCGTGTGGCGGCATCTCTGAAAGAAGAAGAGATGGTAAAAGGGTCATTAGCGGACTATTACTTAACCCGTAGCATTCAATCGAACCGTATCATCAAACAGATCAAGTTTTTGGCTGAAGATGTTGAGCATATCTATGAAGAGCGCGTAATGGCTTATTCATCTGATGACATCATGAAACTTTTATCCCTGTCAGGATTTCAGGTTATGGCCACATGGGGAGATTATCACGGAGCAGCTATGAACGTCAATGCTTCGCGTTGTATCTTTATCGCTCAAAAAATACACTAGCTCATGATCTTGACTTCAATTCTCGTCCTTTTTTTTGTTTCTATTTTAGGTAGTGGAATTCTTTTTTTGGGGTGGGATATTACACCCAGCAGAATGAAATTGTTGTTGTCTTTTAGTGCCTCTTATTTGCTTTCATTGACATTTTTGCATCTCATGCCGGAAGCAATGGCAGATGGAGGTGAGGGGATTGGGGTATTTATCCTATGCGGATTTTTATTGCAAATTATTTTGGATTATTTCTCGCACGGTGTGGAGCATGGCCACGCGCATGCCCACAACCATGTTGGTGCCAAGTTTTATTGGATGGTTTCTATTTCATTGTGGATTCATGCGTTTATTGAAGGGATGCCATTTGGAATGACTGAGGAAGCCTTGCACCATGGACATGAGCATCACCACCATGGGCAGTCACTATTGATGGGGATCTCATTTCATAAATTTACAGAATCGTTCGTTTTTGCAGCCTTGCTGTTGGCCATGGTTAAAGAAAAATGGAAAGCATTTACGGCAGCGGTATTCTTTGCGATGGTAGCGCCTGCGGGAGCCTTGTTCTTTCATTTTGGAGAACAGTGGGAATTGTTCCATTCAGAGCAGCTTTTGCCTTATGTAATGGCAGTTTTGATGGGGATAATTTTACATGTATCAACGATGATTTTGTTTGAGGCGGAAGAGGGACATCGTTTTAATAGAGTGAAGTTTCTCGTCATCCTGCTTGGTTTTGCTGCTGCATTTTTCTTTTAAAATTTTTTGAAGTTCTGAACAAAGCTGACATTGAGCAGTTGTTTGCATTTGAAATCTTGTATTTTCGTGGCATAGCAAAACAGTTATGGAAAAAAGCAATTGGCCCATTTGGGAAATATTTATTCGATCTAAGGCAGGTTTGGCACACAAGCACGTGGGTAGTTTGCACGCGGCAGATGCACAGATGGCTATTGAGAACGCAAGAGATGTCTATACAAGAAGAATGGAAGGTGTGAGCATTTGGGTAGTTCCAAGTGAACAAATCACGGCATCATCTCCGGGTGATAAGGAAGCCTTGTTTGATCCATCCAATGATAAGGTTTATCGTCATCCAACTTTTTATGAAATCCCACCGGAAGTGGGACACATGTGATGCTTATGGAACACAAAGAATATTATCTCACCATTGCTGATACATTGTTGATTTTAGGACAACGATTGTCAGAGTGGTGCGGTCACGGACCAGCAATTGAAGAGGATATTGCTTTGAGCAATGTGGCATTGGATTACATTGGTCAAGCAACATCATTGTACAAGGAAATTGCGCTCAAAGAAAATCTAGGTAAATCAGAAGACGATTATGCCTTCTTGCGCGATGCATGGGAATATAGAAATGCGCTGATTGTGGAGATCTCCAACGGTGATTATGCCAAGACGATAGCAAGACAATTTGTTTTTTCTACATGGTATTATCATTTTTTGGAGGCGCTGGAAAAATCGAATGATACTTTTTTACAAGGTTTTGCGCAGAAGTCAATCAAAGAAGTAAGATACCATTTTCAACACAGTCGTGATTGGATTTTGCGCATGGGAGGCGGCACAGAAGAGAGTCACAATCGTTTGCAAAATGCATTGAATGAATTGTGGGAGTTCACCGGAGAGTTGATGACCAACTCCGTTCATGAAATGGAGGCAATCGCAAAAGGAGTCGGAGTCGATAATGTTGCTTTAAAAGACACCTTCGACCGAATAGTCTCAGCGATTTTTCAGGAGGCCAACGTTTCTGCTCCTGCTGATGTCTGGATGCAGAAGGGAGGCAAGGAAGGTAAACATTCAGAGCATTTGGGATTTATTTTGGCCGAAATGCAGTTTTTACAAAGGGCTTATCCCAATTCCAAATGGTAGAGGTTGAAGCTGATTTGATTTGGGAATACCTCAAGATGGTAGAAGATCCTGAGATTCCTATTCTCAATGTCATTGAAATGGGTATTGTTCGTGATTTAACATGGGATGAAGACAAGAAGAAGTGGCATGTTATCATCACCCCTACCTACAGTGGATGCCCTGCTATGAAAGCCATTGAGGAGGATATCATCGAAGTTTTAGCAGAACTCCAAGTTAAGAATGTTGTTGTTGATACGGTTCTATCTCCACCTTGGACAACAGATTGGATGACCGATGAGGCTCGAGAGAAATTGAGATCTACGGGTATTGCACCGCCTGAAAAAGGTTCAGCAGATAAGGGATTGCTCATGGGGAAGGTGAAAGACATCGCGTGTCCAAGATGTGCATCCACCAATACCATTATGGTTTCTCAATTTGGAACAACTGCTTGCAAAGCTTTGTACAAATGTGGAGATTGTCTTGAGCCATTTGATTATTTTAAATGCATTTAAAATGTCTTTTCCAGTTGATAAATTATCACATGTAGGAACAACTATTTTTTCTGTCATGTCGCAGTTGGCCGCAGAGCACAAGGCCATCAATTTGGGACAAGGCTTCCCAACTTTTCCGGTTGATCCATTGCTGATTGATTTGGTCACCAAAGCCATGAAAGAAGGGCACAATCAGTACGCTCCTATGCCCGGTGTTCCGTTACTGCGTCAGCGCATTGCGGAGAAATTGATGCTGAGAAATGGTGTGCATTACGATTGGCAGAGTGAGATAACCATAACGGCTGGCGCTTCTCAGGCTCTCTTTACGGCTATCGGGTCGTTGATTCAGCAGGGAGATGAAGTGGTCTTGTTTGGACCTGCCTATGATTGTTACGCACCTGCGATAGCCTTAAATGGAGGTGTGGTCAAATGGGTTGATTTAAGTTATCCAGATTTTTCTTTGGACCAGACAGCGCTTCAAGCGGCCATTACACACCGAACCAAGTTGATTATTTTGAACAATCCCCACAATCCAAGCGGGAAAGTGTGGAAGAAAGACGAGTTGGATGCAATAGCAACAGTTGTTTTAGAAAACAATTTGCTTATTATTTCTGACCAAGTTTACCAGCACATTGTTTTTGATGATCAAGTTCACCATAGCACGACGGAATACGCTGAATTGCGAGAACGTTTGTTGTTGAC
>CANGVU010000181.1 GCA_947457325.1 Flavobacteriales bacterium
GATTGTTGAATGATGCCTTTGCCTATGGCTTTGATTAACGTGAATTGTAGTTTTCCAGATTGATTTTTCTTATCTTGTAGAAGATATTTCTCCAAGTCATTCCATTTGGGAAGTAAGGAAGGTAGGGGATAAAGGTCCAGCAAATTCTCAATGATTTCTTCTGTTTCATCTTGGTCAAGTAGCTCATCTGATTTGGAAATCAAACAAGCAAAAATCATCCCCCATGCCACGCATTGCCCGTGGGTGTTTTGGATGTTTTGTTCCAAAGAATAGGATTCTAGAGCGTGACCAATGGTATGTCCAAAGTTCAATAGTTTGCGCTCCCCTTGCTCAAAAGGATCGTCCTCGACAATTTGTAATTTGATTTGGATGTTTCTCTGAATGAAAGGCGTTAATGACTCAGCTGTTATTTCATTCAACGCTATCAATGCATGCCAAAGTGCTCGGTCTTTGATTAATCCATGCTTGAGCATTTCTGCCATTCCAGATAGCAGCGCTTCATCTGGAAGAGAGGTTAAAAATGTGGGACAAATGATGAGCTCATTGGGAGCTTCAAACGTTCCAATAATGTTTTTTATACCGTTAAAGTTAATTCCGTTTTTACCTCCCAATGAAGCATCCACCATGGCCATCAAAGTTGTTGGAACATGAAAAAAGTCCAAACCTCTTTTGTAAATGGATGCTGCAAATCCACCCAAGTCCGTGGTGGCTCCTCCCCCAATATTGATGATCAAGCACTGCCTATCTGCTGCATCTTCAACCCATTGATCCAAGATGTGCTTGAGAATGTCCCAATCTTTTCCTTCCTCACCGCTGGGAATTTCCATCACGTTGGCTTCATGAATTTCAGGACATTGCTCCAACAAATCATTGAGCCAAATTGAACTCACTTGCTCATCAATGAGCAAGTAGATTTTGGAATATGCTGAAATGGATTGGGCAAAAGGCGTGAAAAGTTCAGTCAAATCCTCAGCCCAATGGATGGAGGGGTGGTTCATTTATCCTCTTCGAAAAGTGTTGTAATTAAATTCAATATCTGATCTTTGCCCAATTGGCTTTCTGCAGAAGAGACCAACATGGTTGGAGCATCTCCCCAGCGTTCAATGAGGGTGTTTTCATATTTTTCATAAGCATCCACCACGGCCTTTTCCTTAAGTTTATCCGCTTTGGTCAATACAAGGCAAAATGGGAATTCATCATTGATGAGCTGCTCCATGAATTCAATATCTAATTTTTGGGCCTCGTGTCTGATGTCCACCAAAACAAAAAGACATTTCAAATTCTCTCGCTCCTTCAAGTAGTGTCGGGTCATGTTTTTCCAGTCTCCTCGGGAGGACTTGGAAATTTTGGCATATCCATACCCGGGCAAATCAACCAAGTACCAGTTGGTACCTTTCTTAACTTGCACTTCAAAGTGATTGATGGTTTGTGTTTTACCAGGTGTGCCTGAGGTTTTGGCTAAGCCTTTTTTGTTGACCAACATGTTGATCAAACTGCTTTTTCCAACATTGGATCGACCAATAAAAGCTACCTCTGGTAGGTTGGCCGGAGGGCAACCCGTAACATTGGTGTTGGACATCAAGAATACGGCGTCCAGTATGTGCATATCAGAGATTTTTTAGTGTAAGCCATTGGCGCAAATGCGCATTAAATAATGCAGGATGTTCCATCATTGGAGCATGCCCGCATTCATCAATCCAATAGAGTTCTGAATGCGGCAAAAGATGATGAAATTCATCCGCTACTTCAGGTGGTGTTATGGTGTCATTCTTTCCCCAAATCAAACATGCAGGAACATTCATGTTCACCAAATCGTTCGCCATATTGTGTCGAATGGCACTTTTGGCCAAAGCCAATATTCGAACTACACGGTTTCGGTCATTGACCACTTCAAAACATTCATCCACCAATGCATCATCAGCATGCTTGGGGTCATAAAAAGTTAAGGCCACTTTTTGTCTAATGAATTCTTTGTCCTCCCTTCTTGGGAAGCTCGATCCGAAGGCGTTTTCATACAATCCACTGCTGGCAGTTAGTATCAAGCCTTCCACACGATCCAAATGCATTTTGGTAAAGACCAATGCGACATGTCCACCAAGACTATTCCCCAACAACAATGCTTTTGGAAATTGATGGTGATCCATAAAACGATGCAGGAATTCAGCCAATGATTTTACTCCTGTGGAAAGCAATGGCATCGTGTACAAAGGAAGCATTGGAATCAATACACGGTGGGTTTGAGAAAACTCATCCAGCACTTCTTTGAAATTGCTCAGTGCACCAAAAAGTCCATGCAATAAAATAAGCGGCTTTCCTTGACCTTTGTCTATGAATTGGAATTCTCCTTCTGTCTTTAAATACTCTTCCATAATTCGGATTTGAATCAACAGCGAAGGTACCTATTTTTTGAGTGTAACAGTTGATGTGAATGCTTAGCTTTTAACATTCCAAGGCTGACAACAATTTGATTTCAAATGTGGTGGGATTTGAATTGTTCAAAGATTTGTACATGCGCAAAAATTGGTCGAATCAATCGTTGGGGATTTATGTCAAAGACGCGTTGCTGCTCAGCCTTGCGGTGGTTTTAGCGAGTGTAGGACTCAAAGGATTCTTGCTCCCCAATCAGTTTTTAGATGGTGGTGTGACAGGGATTTCTCTATTGATACAAGCCAAATGGGGATGGGATTTATCTGTATTGATTTTGGTTTTGAATATTCCATTTGTTTTTCTAGGGTATAAACAGGTCAATCTCATTTTTGCCATCAAGTCCGCTTTGGCCATTGTTGGATTGGCCATATTGGTTCATTTCATTCAAATCCCTGTTGTTACCAATGACAAATTATTGATTTCTGTTTTCGGAGGTGTATTCCTGGGAGGAGGTATTGGATTTGCCATGCGCGGTGGTGGTGTTATTGATGGTACAGAGGTCATGGCGGTAACGGTAAGCCGAAAGTCAACATTAACGGTGGGTGATTTTATTACCGTATTCAATATTGTATTGTTCTTTGTGGCGGCATGGGTGTTTGGAATAGAAAGGGCCATGTACTCAACACTTACTTATTTCGCGGCCTCCAAAACAGTTGACTTTATCATCAACGGTTGGGAGGAGTACATCGGAGTTACCATTATTTCTCACCATTCTACCACCATTGAGAAAGTGATTCGAAAACGGCTGCTTGGAGGATTAACCATCTACAAAGGGGAGTTTGGTTTTAGGGATGTGTCTCCAAGCCATGAAAACAAGCGCATTATTTTCTGTGCCATCACGCGTTTGGAGGTTTCCAACTTGATAGATGAGGTAGAACGGATTGATCCAAACGCTTTTATTATCCAGCATCCTATTAAGGATACCAAAGGAGGGTTGATCAAAAGACGGCCTTTGCATTAGGGAGGACTTCATTTCAGAAGTTTTTCACCTAAAGTTGTTAACATTCCCACTTTTTACCACTGCTGTATTTTTCTTTGATTATCTATTCAAAACCCTTGTTTAGTAAGGGTTTTGGTGTTTTGACTCATTGAATCATTTAAATGAGCTTTATTAAAAAGTGGCGAAAAATGGTTGCGGTGTGGTAAAAAGTGGGAAATTTGTTTTAATTTCGTACCCAACACATTACCTCACATGCTTAACCTGCTCGGCGAACATCATTGCAAACTGGATCCCAAAGGGCCATTGCTCTTTCCTGGGAAGTTGCGCAAGCAATTGGAGCATCATGTGCATCATGGTTTGGTGGTGAATCGCGATATCTTTTCTAAGTGCTTGGTGATTTATCCAAAACCGGAATGGGATAAGGTCAATGAAGAAATGTCTCGTTTGAGCCGTTACAATCAAAAACACCAGTTGTTTCAGCGTAAATTCATGAAGGGTGCTACCCTGATCGAATTGGATTCCAATGGAAGGCTTTTGTTGCCTTCTGCCTTGTTGGAGTATGCTGAAATCGATATCGATGAAAACAATGAGTGCGTCATCACAGGGCTAGGAGAGAAGATGGAGTTGTGGAGTTCCAAAAATCATGATGAAGTGATTTTGGATGAGGATTTTGATTTTGGTTCATTGGCAGAAGATGTAAGAAAGGATATTGAACGTAACGCTCAAAACCAATAACAATGGAAACGAGTGAGATCAATCAGTCGTCCTACCATCGGGCTGTTTTGCTCCAAGAAAGTATCGAAGCCTTACAAATTGATCCCTCAGGGATTTATGTCGATGTCACAATGGGGGCTGCTGGTCATACCA
>CANGVU010000182.1 GCA_947457325.1 Flavobacteriales bacterium
AATATTGAACCAATTCAGCTGGATCAAAACAAGCATGTGTCACATTGCATCTTCCTCCCCCACTCACTTTTACCTTGGCCAATGGCGTTGCTTTTTCATACAACTTCACTTCTGCCTCAGGAAGCAATTCTTGCAGCTGCAATGCAGCAAAATATCCCGCAGCGCCAGCACCGATAATGGCAATTCTCATGGTAAAATTTTTGATGGATTGAGAATGCCTTGTGGGTCAAATACTGACTTGATTCCCTTCATGATGGCCAACTCGGTTGCATTAAAAGCCAAATGCATGTAGGGTCTTTGCACATAACCAATGCCATGCTCGCCACTCAAAGTTCCTCCCAAAGATCGGGTCAATTCAAATATTTCTGTGATGGCCAAGGGCAACATTTCTTGCCATTGCGCATCACTCAACACATCTTTCACAATATTCACATGCAGATTTCCATCTCCCGCATGGCCGTAGCAGATAGAACGAAAACCAAACTTCTGTCCAATGGACTTTACTCCATTCAAAAGGGTTGGCAATTGGTAACGGGGAACGACGGTATCCTCTTCTTTGTATACCGAATGCGACTTCACTGCCTCTGCTACCTTGCGGCGCATCTTCCACAATTGATTTTTCTGGGTATCATCTTCCGCCAAAAGTGGATCACCGCAATCAAAAGCTGTCAGCACTTCCATGATGCGTTCACAGTCTTGCATCAACACATCGGGGTAATTTCCATCCACCTCAATCAACAAATGGGCTTGCACTTTTTCTTCAATGGGGACCACAACATCATCCAAGAATTGTAAGACAAAATCTATGGCATCTCGTTCCATGAATTCCAAAGCACTGGGCATGATGCCCGCCTGAAAAATAGCGCTCACCGCCTGACAGGCTTGCTCTGCCTGATAAAATGGAACCAGCATGAGCAATTGATGCTTGGGCAAAGGCAAGAGTTTCAACACGGCTTTGGTAATGATTCCCAAAGTTCCTTCGCTGCCCACCATGAGTTGTGTTAAATGATAACCTGTAGAATTCTTTAGCGTATTGGCACCAGTCCAAATGATGTCCCCATTGGGCAAAACAACTTCAAGATTCAAAACAAAATCTTTGGTCACGCCATACTTCACCGCGTGCGCACCTCCAGCGTTTTCAGCGATGTTACCACCTATGAAACACGAACCTTTGCTAGAAGGATCAGGGGCGTAATACCAACCTTTCTCTGCGCAGGACTCTTGCAGCACTTGCGTAATCACGCCAGGTTCAGTGGTTACTTGACCATTCTTATCATCGATGTTGAGAATCTGGTTCATGCGCTCCATGCTCAACCCAACTCCGCCGTGAATGGAAAGTGCTCCTCCGCTCAAACCTGTTCTGGCACCAATGGGTGTGACACAGATATTTTGAGCAGAGCAATGCTTCATGATGGAAGATATCTCTTGAGGATTTCGGGGTTTTAAAACCACATGAGGAGGAAAACAAAGATCCTCGGTTTCATCCGAGCCATAACGTTTTAAAGATTCCTCATCCAACAGCACAGCATCAGATCCAACAATTTGCCGAAAAACATCCAGGTCAATTGCATCGATTTTTTTATGGTCTTTTGACATAATTCAAAAATACCGCAAAGGTGGGTTTGCACTTATCTTCGCAGGAGAAGCTATGAACATGAAACATTTAATTTTAAGCACAACATTTTTGGTCCTCTCCTCATTCATTTTGGGACAGAAAAAACTCAACAATGAATTGATATGGACTGGCAACACCTTTGCCAGCGAGCGATTTGAACAAGGCCCCAGCATGAATGATGGACTGCATTACACCTTGCAAAAGAGCAGCAAAAAATTGGGAGACTATATTGTCAAATACAGCTACGCAACAGGAGATTCCGTTGGGCTAATCGCTTCTTCGATGAGTATTTTTAATAATACAGAAACTGGATTTGGTGGATATAGCTTCAGCGCTGACGAAAAGAAAATATTGATTGAAACCAAGGAAGAAGCATTGTACCGATATAGTTATTATGCCACCTATTTTATCCATGATTTGAACACCGGAAAAACGCAAGCACTGATAACGGGTGAGAAAAACAAAACCCGCTTGGCCAGTTTTAGTCCTGATGGAACCAAAGTGGCTTATGTGTATGACAACAACATCTTTATCTACGATCTCAATAGAAACGAAACAACTGCAGTAACCCAAGATGGACAATGGAATAGTGTCATCAACGGTGCTACCGATTGGGTGTATGAAGAGGAGTTTGCTTTGGTTCAAGCGTACCAATGGAGACCCAATAGTTTGGCCATTGCTTATCTGAAATTTAATGAAACGGAAGTCCCAGAATACGGAATGGATCTTTATGGACAATTGTATCCTGAGCGCGTTACTTTCAAATATCCCAAGGCAGGGGAAAAGAACAGCCAAGTTTCGGCGCATGTCTTTGATTTGAGCACAAGAAGTACCGTGAATGTTTTTTCAGGAAAAGATACCGATACCTACATCCCTCGTTTCAAATGGCATCCGACGGATTATCGGTTGTTTGTTTACCAAATGAATCGCCTACAAAATGATTTGAACATAGTAGGATACAATATTCAAAATGCATTGAGCAAAGGGAGTAATATTCCCACTGCTGAAGTTTTATATAAGGAAACCAGCAAAACGTACATTGACATCAATGACAACTTTTACTTTTTGCACAACCAAGAAGGATTTATCATCACCAGCGAGCAAGATGGATTTCAGCATTTGTATCACTACGACAATGCTGGGAAATTAAAAAAGCAATTGACCCAAGGAGCATGGGAAGTGGTTGATGTTTATGGATTGGATGAGAAGAACAATGTCTATTATTCAGCTTCGGAAAACACCATTGGCAAGAGTATTCAAAGAGTTAATCTGAAAGGAAAAACGGAAACTTGGATAGGAAAAAAATATGATGGCGGAACGTATGATGCGAGCTTCAGCAAAGGAATGAAGTATTGCATCATCACCCATTCAAGTGCCAATCAGCCCTCCACCATCACCTTGCACAATGAGACAGGTTCCATGTTGAGAACCTTGGTAGCCAATGAAAAATTGAAATCCACTCTGGCTGATTATTGCAGCAGCAAAAAAGAATTCATGACCTTCACCCTTCCGCAAGGACACACCTTGAATGCTTGGGTAATGACACCACAAAACATGGAAAAAGACAAGAAGTATCCTGTAGTTCTTGTCATTTATGGTGGACCTGGAAGAAATACGGTCATGGACATGTATGAGGGTCGCAACTATTTATGGCACCAAATGCTGACGCAACAGGGGTATATCGTGGCCAGCGTAGATCCAAGAGGAACTCAATTCCGCGGACGAGATTTTAAACATTCCACCTATATGCAATTGGGCAAAAATGAAACGGAAGATTTCATCGAAGTCGCTAAACTTATGTCTCAAATGCCTTTTGTGGATGGGAGCCGAATCAACATGCAAGGCTGGAGTTTTGGTGGCTACATGACTTCATTGTGCATGACCAAGGGAGCAGAAGTTTTTCATGCCGGTATTGCGGTGGCTCCTGTGACCAATTGGAAATATTATGACAGCATTTACACTGAGCGTTTCTTGCGCACACCACAAGAAAACAAAAGTGGTTACGAAGACAATTCTCCGGTGAACTACGCCAAGATGTTGAATGGTCCTTTCCTATTGGTGCATGGTTCTGCCGATGACAATGTTCATTATCAAAATGCAATGGATTTTGCAGAGGCTTTGATTCAAGCGAACAAACCATTTGATTTCTTTTCCTACCCCAACAAGAATCACGGCATCGCAGGAGGCAAAACCCGATTGCACTTATTCGAAAAAATGACCCAGTTCTTATTGGAGAATGGACACTAAACAACGTTTTGCTTGTTTTTTAATCTCCGTCATCTGCAGCTTAGCTAAAGTACAAGCGCAGGATGGATTGTATTTTAATACCAAAGTTGAAGGGGAAGACATTTCTTACTTTTCACCCTATCATGAATACGCCTCCATGGCCTTGCTTACCCGCTGCAATGGTGAATCGCCCATTCGGTTTAATGGACAAATTCCCAAGAAAGGCAAAGAAAGAAGCACCTATTATTTTTTGGTCGGACACTCCAGTGGCACCAGCGGTGGAGAGCGCAAGTTTGATTGGTATTTGAATAAAACTTCCCTTTTCACCATGACCACCCTCCCCAAACAAAAGGAATTGGGCAGGAAAAA
>CANGVU010000183.1 GCA_947457325.1 Flavobacteriales bacterium
CTCGAATCTTGTTACCGTTGGGATGAAAGATTTGATTGAGCCAACAACGTCGCTTGTCTTTGTTCCAATAATAGGTCTTTCTTTCATGCAACCGCGCTGACTCATCAAATTCCTCTGCGATCCCAATAATGGAATCCCTGTCTTTTCGTTTATAGGTAATTCGGGGCTTGGCATTCATATAATGATGCAATTCCTCAGATTGAATGATCCCATCTTTGAAAATACGTTTCTCGTATATCCTTCCATTCTGATCCAGCATGGTACATTCCCCTTGCATGAGGGTTTTGGAGTAGTCTGAGTAATAGGTGGAGAAATAATAGAGGCTACCCTTTTTCTTATATGTATCAAACTGACAATTCTGACCCCACAGTTGGCCAAAGAATAAAAAAAGAGAAAGCAAAAAACCTGTTCTAGTCATGATGTACAAAAATATGACAACGGTACAGGGGAAAGTGAGAAAGGTTCAATTACAAATGAAAATCAATCACCACATTGGAATTGATCATGTTTACTTTATTGATTTGATTCTTCAGGGGAATGATCTCTTTGCTCATTTCAGTTTTTCCGGCAATCAAAAAGCGAATTTCCAATCCTTCCCATACTCCCTTAAAACCATAAGAGGCGAATAAATTCACTTGGCCATAAGATGGCATTCCATATTTGTTTTGAGCGAAATTGGTGATGGAAGGTAGACGATAATAACCCAAACCGCCTCCCCATTTCAATCCAGACTCTTGGGTTCTAGTCAGCTGAGTAGTAAAGGCATGAACATTGGCCAATCCCTCGTTGCGTTCACGAGACATGAAGGTATAAAATGGATCTCTACCCCATTCACGCGGCATCAAGTAACGATCACCATTTAAGATATGGGTGTAATTCAAATTTACCATGTATACCTTGTTCTTTAATCCTAGCTGAAATCCGATGACATTGCTTTGTGCTCCGCGCTCAATGTATGTTCTTTCTTGATCTTCATTTCCTCCGTTGCCAATTGCATTCTGATGAATCCACATGGAATTGAAATACATCTCTCCAGCTTTAACATGGGTTTTACTCCGAATTTCAATCATCGCAGTATTCATGACATTTTCAAAAAAGGCATTCCAATACAATATTTTGATATTTTCCGTCACGTCTATTTCTGGATTAATCATGACTAAGACCCTTGCTTGATCTTCTATTTCCACAGGTATTCGGTACCCTTGTGTATTAACGCCTATACCATAAGGACCGATAGATTCCCTAATCTTAAACCAATCTACAGTTGACCTTGGAGAGATTCCCCAAATAACGCCACCCTGCCATTTCCATCTATTGCTCACACTCCTTTGATGAAACCAAATCCCTTCTTCCAAAGTGGGTCTCATTCTACCATCTTGCATATTTACAAATGGCGTTTCTAAAGTCATCCTACCTAGGGTAATGGTTAAAAGCCTTCTTGAGTAGCGGAAAAACAAATCCTCAAGGCGATCCAAATTGTGACGGTTGGTCCTATTGAGCACATCGAATTGACCTATTTCATAACGATTCAATGATTGTGTGATGGGATCCTTCTCAGCGAGATTTGATGACCAAACATTAAAAATAAAATAACCACTCAAGCCCAATTGCAATCCCTTATATGGTTTTGTGATCAATCCGATACCTGCACCGTGCGCCAATGCATAATCGTCTTTGAGCGCACCTTGATTCAGCGTAGACATCAAAAAAGACCTTGAATGAAAATGCCATGAAGAAGCGTCGAACAAACCCTTGACTGACTTTACACTATCACTATCCTTTCCGTTCTGACCCAAAGCTGAATCAAAATGCTCTTGACCAAGAATCAAAAACGACTTGGAGATGAAAAAGGTAATTAAATACAACGACCTCATTAATACCCAGCTTTGATATAACTCCAACCTTGCTCTTGCTTTTGAATTATTTCAAGGATTCCACCAGGAACGATGATTGTATTTACGTTCAACTCCTCTTTACCCACTTTTCTCTCCTTCATTGAAAACTGACACGCCATAAACGACACGCCCTTGGCTCTATACTCATCAATCTTAGATGACACAATGGAGCTCTTTTCTAACAGCATGTTGAGTCCAGGACCATGGCAGACTACTTCAATTTGGGATGTTGGAGACAACGTTAAAATATTACCCAATTGTTTCATCAAAGACTTGTGAGATAACGTGTCGCTCGAGGTTAACTGAAAGACGATTCGGTGTTCTGGTGTTGTTTGAGCAAATGAAAAATGACCCAAGGCCAGAATTAAAAAAAGTATCAAATATCTTTTCATTTTGTTTTATTTAAATTCATATTGAACTCCTGTAACTTGGGTAAGCAAGGTTTCCGGAGCATCTAAACAGATGGCTGATTTTTTAGGTGTTGGCGTCACCAGCGGATTTGCCTTCAAATAATCACGCATCACCTGATGCAAAGTATAAGAAGTATTCTTAGCATCCTTCACACCTTTGATGCGACAGAGCATATCCGCTGGGTCACCATCGCGTTCGCAGGCGCAGACCTTATACAATTTTTTCAAATCCAAAGGCTCATCTTTTACCCATACATTTCTCACTCTCTTTCCTTTCTCACCGTAGGCATAAAATTCAACTTTCATTCCTTTGAATTTCACGACCCAGCCACCAAAGCGCTCTGAAGCTTCTTTTGCAAAAACATTATTGAGCTCTTTCTCTAACCACTTCATGATTTGATCCCCTGTCACTTCTGCTGTTCTAACCGTCGAGTCAACAGGTAACATGTCATAGATAAAACCATTGGTAATGGGTATATTACCTGTTTTATCTCTTGTTATTCTGGGAGGACAAAATCTAAACCCATTGCTCAATACAATGTCTACCGCTTTCATTTGCCATGATAACGCATCCAATATCAACGTATCAATGGTATTCTCAATCACAAAATACCGATAAAGTGGAATGGAGCTGTAACCCTCTACCCGATTAATATCCTCATAAAATTGACTCTCATTCTTTTTTATAATGGCCTCCACTTCTTCGTCGGCCTTCAAGTCATTGGATTTCACTTCCAACAACTGGTAATCATCTTTAACGAGTTTGCCATTTTCGAAATGCAAATCCAATTGTCCGATGAAACTTCCAAATGCACCCGGTTCAACCACCTTGGCGTATTTACCTTGAATGGGAATACGCACCCGCTCATGGGTATCACCACCCAAAATATAATCCACCCCTCTGCATTGCTCCAAATTGGATAAATGAATTTGCTGAGACAATCCCAAATGCGCAAGAATAATTACAGCTTGACATTGTTCTTGATCTCGCAAAACTTTTACATAGTGCGCCAAGTTTTCTTCTGGGCTTGTGTAAATAATTCCTTTGCTGTAATTGGGGGATTGACGCAATGGAACCAATGGATCTGTGTATCCGATAAATCCAACTTTTACTCCTTCTTTGTACCAAATGTGATATGGAGGAAAGATCAACTCACCTTTCTTCCCTTCACCCAAATCATGATACATATTGGCGCAAATCTTGGGTGCATTTAGCGCACCAAGAAGCTTTTGCATATTCTCTTTGTAATAAATAACTTCCCAATTTCCTGGAAGATACAAATCATAATTCAGTGCATTCAATATGGGTGTAATGGCTTTCCCTGTTGTTTTAACAGACAACTCACTTCCTTGAAACATATCACCGGTATCAACAAAAAAAGCGTTCTGATGTGATTTGCGCAGTTTCTTAAAATAGCTGGCCAATTGGGCATATCCGCCCGTCTTTCTGAAAACCTTTTGATTATCCTCCCAAAACATTTCATCATGAGGGTGAATTTGGCAATGCACATCAGTAGTCTGAAAAATACTCAAGCATTTTTTATCTACGGCATTTTTCGCTACTGGAGATTCCTCTTCAGAACTATGTGCGTTAACTGCTGCCCAGGCCGTCCCAGGTAATAGTGGAATAGCTCCCAACAAAGGAATTTTCCTAAGAAAATTTCTGCGCGACGCTTGGTCTTTCTCTTTCATTATTTTTTGTTCTTTTTCATGGCTTGCCAAGGACCAAATTTGTGCTGCTCTTCTGTGAACGCATCGGCAAAAGGACCAAACGGATGGTCCATGGGTTTCTCTGCAATCTTGGGCCAATCTTTGGAAATATCCTTCTTGGGACGTGGTTGAGAATTCACAAAAGCTGCAATATCCCAAGCCTCTTCATC
>CANGVU010000184.1 GCA_947457325.1 Flavobacteriales bacterium
ACGGTGGATTTTGGGGTTCTGGTGTTAGTTTCGATGTCCGTCAATTGTACGTTCGTGGTCTTGTTGCTAACCGTGTGCGATATCATTTGGGGGATTTCAATTACAAGATGTCACCCTACACTTTTTGGAACAATGATCAAGAGTTGTTGTCTTTTGCTACTACTGGATTGCAACAGCAGTGGGGCGTTTTGAATTATGATCATTTTTACAATAACGATCACTCATGGCGTCAACAAGGAGCCGCTGCTGATGTCACATTTTTATTCTCAAAATGGTTGGAATCGTTGTCATTGAAGACAATGACCTCTCGAATAAGATCAACGGACTTTGCCAATACACCAGATCGTTTGTTCTCCGGCGCAACAGCTGATTTTAAGGTGAACAAGCAATGGAGTGCAGATGTTTTGTATACCAATACCTACGATTTACAAGGAACTTCTAACAACACCACCTTGTTGCGTATTCCTGTGGTAACCAGTTCTGTTCTATACCAGAATGTGTTTGGAAAGTCAAAGCTATCATTAAAAGCAGAAAAAGGATGGTCTCATCTATACCATGATAATCCGGGAGCTTTGGAGCACAAAAGAGGTCAGTTTATACATGCCAATGGTATATGGACTATGGAAGAAAAAGGCTTGACCATGGATGTGTCTTGGAACCGAGTGGATGCCAATTTCAGAAGTCCGGGAGCTCAAACCAAACGAGTGAATTTTGGCGGCGTTCCTTCAGCATTTGAACGTGTTGGAAACGACCAAGTTTTGCGTGGAATCAACAGTTTGGATTTGATGCGCGAAAGCAGTTTATACAATATGCAGTTGCAAACAACGCTAATGGATTACCGCATGGAGTATGATAATATCACCCCCTACGGAGCTGCTACCCCCAACCGACAAGGTGTTGATGTGAAATTGAATTATAAAAAGGAAAATAGCCCATTTGATGTATCCTTGATTTATTACCAAGGTCAGGAGACCCGTGGTGAGGGAACACAAGTGGCTCGATCCTTTCAGCGCCAGTCATTGCGTATCGGTTATGAATCCGCACATGACGAAAAATCGGAGGAATCATATGTGAGCATCCAATTGCAATACCGCAATGACAATACAAGACGCGAATTACCAGAAGTTTTACCTCAAGTGGATTGGAACAATCAAGTATTATCATCTTCTTTGGACTTGCATTGGAATAAAAGATGGGTTACTAATTTGGGTTGGCAGTCCGTTCAGTTTAAGGGCACTGAAGTCCAGTCGGTCAAAGATTTCAATGGAGAGATCATCAACTTTAGACCCTATGTTCAAGATGGAAGTGAACAAATGTTGAACGTGGGAATGACGTATCATTTTTCGAAACAATCATTTTTGAGTGCGCAGTGGAATAGTTTTCATCGTCAGGATGAATTGGTTGCAGCCACAGATTACAGATGGAAACAATGGACCTTGTTGTACGTAATGAATTTTTAAGACATGAAAAAACTTTGGATATTGTTGTTGTGCTTTCCTTTTTGGAACGCTTGTAAAGTGGACCCCGAATTTGATGGTCCTGATTTGAATGATTTATATGGTCCTTTTGCCTTGACTGAAGACTTGTCATCATCCCGAGATTCGGTAGATTTTGGGGCAGGGGAAAGTGTTTTGTTCAGAGCAGGATTCTCCAAGCGGGTGGATTGGACCATTGGTATCAAAGGGTTAACCTCAGGTGCGCACAAGGAGCAAAAGGAATTTGGATCCCTTGTTGCCTTTGATTGGAAAGGAGAGACAACATTCTTTCCCATGTTCAGATCAGAATGGTGTGCTGTGGAATTGACAGTGGAAAATCAACCGGACACTTTGAGAGATACTGTTTACATAGTTGCACCGAAAGTCAACAATGGTTTTTTGTTGTCTGATTTTGAAATGGGTTTGAATCCATCATGGCAAAGCTTTGTTCAATCAGGTCAGAATATGAATTTTGGTTTGTTGAATGCTGGTGATATCCCTCAGGGTCAGCGTGCTTACAGTATGGGCGGTACCGTCACATGGGATTGGTTAATTGGTATGATTGATATACCAGCCTCTGCATATGGTTTGACTTATTATCCTTTGTCCTCCAATGCAAATAATGTTTATTTCAATATGTTGATGAAAAAACCTGCTGAATATGATAATGGTGTTTTGTTGTTGCGTTTCATGGAAGATGACAATGAAGATGGTTCTTTCACCGCTGGATCTGAGGATATGTATGCCATAGAGATCAAAGGTGGTCCGGACGGATGGCGTTTGGTTTCATTAAAATACAATGACATCAAGTCTTTGGTAAATGGTGTAGAAAGTGCTCCTGATGGAAATGGTATTCATGAGCCCAATAAGTTGTTTCAGGTATCCATGCTTTTCTTGGCCAACCCCGCAAGTGGATATTCTGAGACCGCTATTGATTATGTAATGTTCACAGAAGGCAGTCCTTTAGCACCATGAGAATTGCATTGTACATATTATTAGCCGTTTCAACTTTGGCTTCATGCGTCCAATTAAAGCCCATTGCTTTGTATGAGGAGATGAATACAGATGAGCAGACCATTTTTGAGGGCTTCTATGCTACCGAGGTGTGGAGTGAACAAATGAATGGCGATGTGTGGTTCACGCAAAGCCCGCAATGCATAACGGTGAAGAACGATGAGGTTGAAACCAATCATTTTTTGCATTTGCAATGGAACAAACAAGCTGCAAATTGCCCATGGATGGGTTTGGGAATAGGTTGGGACAATTGGTCTGGCAAAGATTTGACAGGATTGGAAAACCAAGCCGCTTTGCAGTTGGATGTAAAAAGTTTCTCTGGAGATTTGAAAGCCGGATTGCCAGGCGCTATTGGTCTTGAGGATTTTTCAGGCAATCAATCCTGGGTGGGTCTTTATCCGCAATTTGTTAAAGGAAATATTATAGATGCCGAATGGCGAAAGATGGTGATTCCATTGAATATGATTTTAAAACAGAATCCGGGTCTTGACATCTCAGCGATCAAACAAATGATTTTTACTTTGGAGTCAGAAGGAAATATTGGTATGGATAACATCAAGTGGATAAGGTATGAACAACAATAAGTCATTTAGTCTTGCACTTTTATTACAGTTATTGGTCTGCGTAAGTTGGAGTCAATCCAACGGAGCTTTATGGTCCAATCAGACGTGGAAAGATTCCGTAGAGATGTGGTTGTCTCAAATGACCATTGAGGAGAAAGTTGGTCAGATGACACAGATCAATTTGGATGTGGTTTGTGAGGGAGAAATTTTCAAATTGGTTGAACCACATCACATTGAGCCCAACAAGTTGCGCAAGGCGATTGTGGATTGGCATGTGGGTTCAGTTTTGAATTGTGGGGGTCACGCTTATACGCGCGATCATTGGCACCAGTTGATAGGTGCTATTCAACAGGAAGTTCAGTCTCAGTCAAGATTAAAAATACCCGTTCTTTATGGTATTGATGCCATACATGGCGCCAATTACGTTTTGGGTTCTACGTTGTTTCCGCAGCAACTGGGACAAGCCGCTTCGTTCGATCCCAGTTTAGTTCGATATGCAGCTGGTGTAACAGCCTATGAAACCAGGGCTGCTGGAATGCCTTGGAACTTTTCTCCTGTGCTGGATGTTGGGCGCAACCCTTTGTGGTCTCGTTTCTTTGAAACGTATGGGGAAGATCCTTATGTGTGCAGCACTATGGGAAGAGCAGCCGTTGAAGGCTACCAAGGGGTGTATGGAAAGGTAGGTATCGATGATGAACATGTTGCAGCTTGCATGAAGCACTTCTTGGGATATAGCGGAGCAAGAACTGGAAAGGACCGCACACCATCTATTTTGTCTGATATTGAACTTAGAGAAATTTACAGACCTTCATTTCAAGCTGCTATTGATGCAGGAGCTGTTTCTGTCATGATCAACAGTGGTGAGATCAATGGAATTCCCGTTCATGCCAATCCAAAAATTTTAATAGAATTACTAAGGAATGAAATGGGGTTCAAAGGAATGGCCGTTACAGATTGGGAGGATATTATCAAGTTGGAAAAGAATCACCGTGTTGCTCAAGACTTGAAGGAAGCTGTTTATCTAGCCGTTGTTGCAGGTATTGACATGTGCATGGTTCCCAATGATTTTGAGTTTACACGCTTGTTGATTGAATTGGTGAAAGAAGGGAAGATATCTC
>CANGVU010000185.1 GCA_947457325.1 Flavobacteriales bacterium
AATTGATCCCAATAGAATCTTTGCATGGATGCGTCAACATTATCTGGCGTATAGGGCAATCCACCGCTGAAAGCAAATCGACCACCAATCTCCCAGTTCTTGCCAAACTTTTTACCGCCGGTCAAAGAAATGATATGACGACTGTCCCAACTAGATGGTGCAAACTGACCATTGGCATTGGTGAACTCACTGCGAACCCAAGTGTAGGCTAAAATCCCATAGGCATTGTTGAACAGTTTTTGTTGGAACAACAACTCGGCGCCATATGCCCTTCCCAAACCAGTGCTGCTGATAGGTTCATTGCCCACCACACCAAAATCGGCTCCCAAGTTGGCCAAGCTAACGCCTAAGTTTTGAGAAATCGGATAGCGGTCATATCGCTTATAGAATCCTTCCACTGTAATCACTGAATTCCGCTTTTGCCAATCATATTCTACACCTGCAACCCATTGTTTATTTTGAATGTATCGGATGCTTTTATTGGAATATTGACCCGCGTTATTCATGTAGGCCAGTGCTGTGTAGGCCGGAAGTTGATAGTAAATACCGGTATTGGCATTCAACGTCCATTGCGGAGCGAAACTATATCGTGCGCTAAAACGGGGGCTGAACTGTTCCAAAGGATTATTCATGTTCTGTCCCCAATTGTTACCATCTATTCTTGAGCCATAAGACAATACCAATTTATTCTCCAACATCACCTTGCTCACTTGGGCAAAACCACCGTACTTGAAAAGACCTGCCTTGGTATTGTTAACCAAATTGACCAAAGAATCTTGAGCCAATAAGTACACCTGCGTAAAACTATTGTTGCGGTATTGTGCCCATTCTCCGGCTATACCGTAGCTTACCTTCCATCCTTTGTCTCCAAAAATTTTCCTTTCTACACGGAATTTGTTTTCAGATTCATTGGAGCGGTAGTCATATTTTTTGGGCAATGATTCGTCGTTGTTGTAATGCTTGTAGTTGTCGTTTTGCAATTGATTTCGAGACAACACTACTGTCCAATTTCCATTGTCCATCAGGTGGTCATATTTGACTCCCGTAGTATAGCTCCATTGCTCAAAAACACCTAGATAATCTAGGATGTACTTGTTTTCCAAAAAACTGTCGGATGCCGTGTCCTCAGCGGCTTTCAAATTCAATTCAAATTGATCATAAGCGCCAATGGCGATAAAAGTCAATTTGTTCTTTTTATCAATATCCCACTTCCACTTGGCATTGATATCGTTGTATATCGGAAGAAAAGGCAAACCCAAAATACTGAATAAACCCTGTAAATAGCTTCTCCTTGCAGATAGCACCAAACCTGAGTTCTTACCTGTTGGTGTTTCCCAAGTAACCCCCAAATCACTGGTTCCCAAAACAGCATTTACTGTAGCCTTGTCTTTTCGGGCTTCCTTGAAGTCGAATTCAAAAACTGAACTCAAAGCGTTGCCGCGCAAGGCGGGAAATGCTCCAGAATAAAATTGAACTTTACTGATCAAATCAACATTGATCATCCCAACAGGACCACCACTGGCTCCTTGCGTTGCGAAGTGATTGATATTGGGTGTTTCAATGCCATCGATGTAAAATCGATTTTCTGAAGAAGCTCCTCCACGAATGATGATATCATTTCGGAATGAGGGAATAGCCGCCACACCGGGAAGGCTGCGTATGGCTCGGGAAATGTCCCGGTTCCCACCCGGATTTCTTTTGATTTCATTGGCGCCAATGCTGCGCACAGAGATCGGAGATTCGTCGCGATTGGTAATATTGGACCCAACGATTTCAAGGGTTTTGCCTTCTTTCACTTCGGGGCTAAGGGCAATATTTAAAAAAGCAGACCTGGCGTTGGTAACCTCAACTTCAAATTGAATAAATTTTCGATAACCCAGGAAAGTACATTCCACATTGTATAACCCAGGCTTTAGGTTATTGATTTCATAAAAACCAGAATCATTGGAGAGTGCGCCGAATGCAGTGCCTTGAATGGCTACAGGAGCAAAAACAATGGGTTCTCCAGATACTTGATCGGTGACCCTACCAAAGATTTTTCCTGATTGAGACCATCCAGAAAGAGAAGAAAGAAATAGAAAAGTAAAAAGTATAGTATTGCGCATGCATGGCAAACAATACTGTCCCATTTTTGTTCAATACAGCGGCACAAAAAAACACCTTTTTCTAAGCCTGCGTTGCTATCTTTGAGCCATGCAAAAGCACCTCGCTTTATTCTTGTGGATGTTTAAATTGGACATGAAAAGTCAGAATACCATCATGGGAGTATTGGTGTTTGGTTTGAGTTCCATTTACTCAGCGTATCTCCTGAATGGAGATGTGAATGATGGAACATTTTTATTGAGTTATTGGTGCATAGCGGCTTTGTTCGCGGGTGTTCACTCCATTCAAAAAGATCAGTTTAATAGTCACAACGGCAGTGGATCATTGTATTATCAATTGACCTCACCGCGACAATTCGCAACGGTTAAGTCCATTTACAATGGTTTGTTTTTGGCCATTTTGTTTTTGTTTCAATGGGGGATGTTGCTGTTTTATTTTGGAACAGCATGGACCAGCATCAACAACTTGACAACGATGTTCTTGGCCATCTTCCTAATAGGTATGGCCATGGGAACGTCATTGAGTTTTGTCAACGGCATTGCCCAAAAAACGAACCAACCAGGTGGAATCACCGCCATATTGAGTTTTGCAGTGCTTATTCCCGTGCTTTATGCCGCGGTGGCATTGATGAAAAAAGAAGCCTTGGCAGACCAAGGTCAACAAGCACAATGGGGATGGCTGTTGATTGTCATGATGAATGTCTTACCTTTTGGATTGTCAAACCTTTTGTATCCTTACCTTTGGAGAGATTAATGAGATGATGAAAAATTGGTGGAAATTTCTTGCAGTTATTCTGTTAACCTACGTAACTCTATTTAGCCTACTTACCCCGCTTGTACCAGGGGGATTATCAGTGAATATTAATGAAATTAAAAAAGGTGAAAACAATATTGAGTTCACCGGATACAACACACACTTTAATGCTGAACAAGCCCATTTGCGTTGTTTTATATCCGTTGGCCAACAATGGATAGAAGGGAAAGTTACAAATATTGAATCAGATGCGAAGTTTCGGTTTAGTGTAAATCTACCTGACACTTTACCATCCACACAAGTTGCCTTCTATGCTTATACGCCAACAGATGGTTCCATATACGTTTCCAGCGCTGTTGGATTTTCAGACATTGTCATAAATAGCAACATCAAATTACCTGAGTTAAAAAACAAAGTTAGTAACGAAGAACATCAGCGCTGGGGATTTCCTTTTCAGCCAATACTTTTCGAGACCATACGGAACTTGATGTTTCATGTGCCTATGTGGTTTACCATGTTTTTTTTAATGGGTATTTCTTTGGTCGCCAGCTTTAAGGTATTGAGTGGAAAATGGGAGCAAGATGTCATTGCTGTTTCATCTGCAAAAGTTGGCCTTGTGTTTTGTGTATTGGGATTGATTACCGGATCCATTTGGGCTCGATTCACCTGGGGAACCTGGTGGACACGTGATCCTCAATTGAACGGAGCCATGATCGTTTTCATAGTTTATGCCGCTTACGTTCTTTTAAGAAATTCCATTGAAGATGAAAACAAGCGTGCGCGATTGTCCGCAGTATTCAATGTTTTTGCTTTTATCCTGATGATTCTTTTATTGATGGTGATGCCCAGAATGGTGGACACCAGTCTTCATCCCGGAAAGAGTGGCAATCCCGCATTCAGCAAATACGATTTGGATTCAAGCTTGCGCGCGGTCTTCTATCCCGCTGTTATTGGATGGGCAATGCTGGGCTATTGGATATACACGATACAAAAAAAATTAGAAACATTAAAACAGGCATCGCATGTTGAATAAAATATTTTTCACATTGGCATTCATGATTTGGGCAAATCTTGGTTTTTCTCAATCGGTACTGGAAGAAACTTTTTATCAATCTGGTAAAATCAATGTTGTTATTGCTATCATCCTTGTCATTCTATTGGGATTGTTTTTCTATTTGGTTCGATTGAATAAAAAGATAGATCAATTCAAAGACTAAATCATGAAAAGGACTGAAATCATATTGGCAGTTATCATTGCCGTGGTGGCTGGAATTATTATTATGACTTTTAACGCCAGCAAT
>CANGVU010000186.1 GCA_947457325.1 Flavobacteriales bacterium
CATTTATAATTTAATCCTAAAATGGGTTTACATTTTTCTTTTTCATCATTCAACCCATTTGCTTTTTTGTAGTAGTTTTTCCATAGTCTTCTAATCTCATTTTCGACATGATTTACATGGATCGTTGCCGGTGTATGATTGTTAAGACTACTGTGTGGTCTGTCCTCATTGTATAGTTTCACAACTGCCTTCAGTACTTCCTTTGCATGCGCGATGCTGGTAATCTTATAATCAAACAAGTATTCTCCTTTGATGATGCCATTGATTCGTTCGGCTATCGCATTTTCCAAAGGATCTCCATTTTCTGTCATCGATATTTTAATGTTCTGTTTTTGTAATACCGATACGTACTGTGAACTGCAATATTGCGAACCTCGATCTGAATGATGGATAAGTCCTGTGTGTCCTGATTTCAATGACTTCATGGCCATCTTCAATGCAGCAACACTCTCAATGGCCTCCATGTTTTCAGCAACTTGATAGCCTACTATTTTTCTAGAAAATGCATCAGTAATAAAACTGATGTAGTAATGTCCGCCCTTGGTTTTCCAATAGGTCAAATCACTCACCCAGATATGATTCGGCCCCATTGGCTCTAGTTCTCTGATGAGGTTCGGATACTTGCGCATCCAATGGTTAGAGTTGGTGGTGACGTGATAGCGTCTTCTTTGTTTTACCAAAAGATGATTGTCTCTCATTAGATCGAAAAATGCATCGCGACCCATTTTTATATCATGCGAGTGCATAAACGGTTCTAGTTTGTGAAAGAGCTTACGACCGCCCAATCGCTTGTGCAGAGTACGAATGTTTTTTATTTCATTCACAATGATTTCATGCTCCAATGCTTGATGATAAACATGTCGTTTGCTCTGATAATAAGCCTGTCGGGTAACACCAAACCATGAGCATAAGTCGGCTAAACTTAGTCTCTTGAAGCGCTGCTTCATTTCTTCTACGGTTTGGTGTTGTACTTTTTTCGGATAGGGATATTAAACTCTCGTTCGGCAATATCCACCATCGTAGAAAAAGCAATGGCCTTCATTTCAGCCATTTGGACTTGTTTCTCCAATTCTGCAATGCGCTTTTGAAGTTGTAGTTTTTCAAAATCAACCATTTCAGACTCGGTTTTTTTCTTTGATTTTGCCATTAAAGCAAAGTTAGAATTTTTTTTCGAGCCTTCACCTATTCCAAATTGCCGCATCCATTTCGAAATTTTTCCATGATCTTCCGCATAGCCAGTGTATCGATAATAAACAGCCGTTCGCGTCTCTTTTCCACTCAAGAAATCCTTGATTATCGTGAGTTTTTCTTCATCGGATAGAATCAATCGTCCGTTCACAAATTGTCCTAACTGGGGTTTACTTTTTTTTTCCATTTGGCTTTTTTTTGTGTAAACCTATTTTAGGACGAGACACTTCGAAAAAGTAGGAGGGGAAATTCGTCCTCTTTCTCATTCTCGCTCTCTTCTCTTATATTAGCCTAAAATTAGAAAAACATGAAAACGTTTTTAACCCTATCTCTTCAATTCCTTTTGACTTCATTCCTTTTTTCCCAATCACCTTTAGGTATTCCTTACCAAGCCGTGATGCGCAATGCGGATGGAAGTGTTATGGTGAGCAATGCCGTTGAATTGACTTTCATGATCCACGATGTTTCCGCAACGGGTACGGTTGTGTACCAAGAAAGCCATGCTTTAACCAGCAACGCTCAAGGATTGCTTTCATGTGTTGTTGGAAATGGCGTTGTCTCGCAAGGCAACTTTGCCAACATCAATTGGGGTGGTGGTGCCAAGTTTTTGCACGTGATGATGGGCAGCACGGATTTGGGTACACAGCAAATGTTGAGTGTACCGTATGCCTTGTACAGCAATGGCGTTGGAGTGCGTGTGAGTGAGACAGGCGATACCTTGACCATTGGAGGAAACAGTGTGATTGTTCCTGGGATTAGTGCGGCCAATGCCAATAACAACAATATCCCCACCAGTGGATTGGGAGCGGTGGTCTTGCCCGGCAACAATACCTGCGCGGATCAGTTCATCAACGTGGTTGGATGCAATGGTCAGACATCATTAACTTACGACGGACGCACCTATGATTTGGTGGAGATCGGCGGACAGTGTTGGTTCGCAGACAATTTGGCTACGGATCAGTATAGAAACGGAGATCCCATTCCAACAGGATTGGACAACACTAGTTGGCTAAATACGACGGCAGGAGCTTATGCCATTTACAACAATGATCCAGTAAATGATGTCACCTACGGCAAATTGTACAATTGGTACACTACAGTGGATACAAGAGGCCTATGCCCCACAGGATGGCACGTACCCACAGATTGTGAGTGGATGTATTTGGAGGGGAGTTTGGGGATGTCAGTAGTAGATCAAGAGAACATAGACTATAGGGGAACCAATCAAGGAGGTGCTTTAAAAGCCACCACCAATTGGAATTCACCAAACACAGGGGCTACCAACAGCTCAGGATTCACAGGTCTCTCCGGCGGTTACCGCGACTTCAATGGTCCTTACGTGAATATAGGCTATGGCGGCTATTGGTGGAGTAGCATAGAGGGCGATTCTAGCCTCGCTTGGTTCCGCGGTTTGTATCACTATAGTACCGTTGTACACCGCAGCACCACTAATAAGCGTGTTGGCTTTAGAGTTCGTTGCATTAAAGAAACTGACCTTTCTATATTAAATGGCTGCACAGACGGCAGCGCCTGCAATTTCTTGGCCAATGCCACGCAAGATGATGGCTCATGTTTGTATTCAAATGCAACTTGTGATGATGGGGATTCCAACACAACCAATGATGTGATCAACAGCGAGTGTGTTTGTGCAGGCACAATATTGCCTCCACCGTTGTATACCATGGGCAATGGGGTCACGGATATTGATGGCAATTTTTATCCCAGCATCATCATCAACGGACAAGAGTGGATGCAGAAAAATTTGGCAGTGAGTAAATACCGCAATGGAGACCCCATCCCAACAGGATTGAGTGATGCAACATGGTCAAGCACAACAAACGGTGCTTATTTCATTTACAACAACGATGCAGTCAACAATACGACTTATGGGAAGTTGTACAATTGGTATGCGGGGAATGATAGCCGCGGACTTTGTCCAACAGGATGGCATGTTACAAGTGATGCCGAGTGGACGACTTTGGAAACGAGCCTAGGAGGAAGTTCAGTAGCAGGAGGCAAGATGAAATCCATCACAGGATGGACTTCACCCAACAATGGCGCTACTAATGTCAGTGGATTTGCGGGCCTTCCTGGCGGTGTCCGCGGCAACGATGGTCCTTACGGCCTTATTGGCAGTGAAGGTTATTGGTGGTGCAGTAATGAGAACGATTCTTCCAACGCTTGGCTTCGCAGACTTTACTACGGCAATTCCTATGTGATTCGCTTCAGCTCCATTAAGCAGTCAGGCTTTAGTGTTCGTTGCGTAAGGGATTAGGAAGGGGATGAAGGGATGAGGTGATGAAGGAATGAGGAGATGATGTTAATGCCTGTTCCTTGGGAAGAATTTTCTTTAGAATTTGTGGATGGTTTTTGTCCAATAAATTCGATTGAATTGTATTCATCTTTTGATGCATTAAATTGGGTCATATGGCAATTCGCCCTTCATTCATTCATTCTCTTCTTGTTTAAAAATCTAATTTAGTTTGGATTCGTGTTCCATTATTCGTTAACTTTGATTCAGCTAGCTTATGGAAAGACAAAGAGAAATCATCTATTATAAAAATCATTATCTCGACTTTTTTGACCAACAATCGGAGAAAGTAAAGGATAAGATAGATTATGTATTGTTTGTCGTTTCTGTTGCGGAGAGGATTCCTCAGAAATTTTTTCAGCACCTAGAAGGTACCAATGGGTTATATGAAATCAGAGTAGAATACCAAGGGAATATCTACCGTATCTTCTGTTGCTTTGATGATGGACATTTGGTGGTTCTTTTCAATGGATTTCAAAAGAAGTCCCAGAAAACACCATCCAATGAGTTGGATAAGGCCGTGAAAATCATGAATGAGTATTTCAATGAAAAACTAAAATTGAAGCAAAATGAAAACAAAAAAAGAAAAAAGTAAGCCCACCACGTTTGATGAGCAGTTGGATGAA
>CANGVU010000187.1 GCA_947457325.1 Flavobacteriales bacterium
ATAAAGACAACTTGGCAATTGGTTTGGCTTGCTGAAAAAAAGAACAGCCATTTGGCTCAGTCCTATTTGGAATATCTGAAAAGCAATAAAGAAAAGCTACTGAAGCAACACTTTGCATGGTACCTACAATCCATTCATCATTAAGCGACGTGGATACACCTTTTGTGACAAAGATTGCTACTCAAATCATAAACATAAATCTCGACATACAGTGTACCATTCTTCACAAATAGCACATCAACATTCAAATGCAAAGGATATTGTACATCTTCAAACAAACTAAAATCCACAACTTTGGACTTGGCTTTGGGTGACAGATCAAAATCATTTCTTTTGGTCACCTTGGATTGAACATGATCCAATACCGCTTTCAGATCAGGTAAAGCCACCTTAGCCGTTTGGCAAGCACAATCATCATCATTGCTTCTTACCGTAATCTCGGCAGTGAATTCATCCCACTCCTCGTTACAAATGTGTATAAAACTATCTTTTTTCTTCATGTTTAAGGCAAAAAGCCTTATGCAATGATGCGACCGAAAATCGATTTAGAACGATAACAAATGTTTAGACATTCAAATTGAACGCTTAATTCTGCTCAAATGGACCGGCGAAATTCCCAAATATGAGGCAATCATGTGCTGGGGGACCCTTGAAAGAATGCCAGGGAAGATCTGTTCTATTCCTTCATAGCGCTGCAATGGCGTCAAGGAATACAAGCTCTTGATTCTATCGTCATGAAAAGTAAAATAAAGTTCAGCCAATAAGCGCCCCAGCTTTTGCCCTTCCTTTAAATGAACATATGCCCAATCTACTGAAGCTCTTGGTAAAACAAACAATTCGCTATCCTCCAAAGCCTGAATGGAATAGGATGCTGGAAGCCTTCTGAGATAACTCGCATAATCAGTGATAAACTGCCCCTCCATAGAAAAGTGAATGGTATTCTCCACTCCTTTGGAATCCTCTATCACCACCCTTAATAAACCCTTATTGACAAAATAAACTTCATTAGGAACTTGACCAGACTTAAAGACATAATCCAATTTTTTGATTTGTCTTTTTGACAACTGAGCCGAAAACTCATCCCACTCTTCACTTGAAAGTGTAATCAGTTCTTGTGACATTAATTTCAAGAGGTCAAACATTCTTCAAATATTATCGGACAAAATTACACCCTAAGACATTGAACAAAAAATATCCCTTCGTTTGCTAATCAATTGAACAAATTACACCATTGACCTTCCCCCATTCAAAACTTTCTCCAGGTACCTTTCCCATTAACACCTTTCCCACCGGGGATGAAGCCCCGATAACAAACACTTCTTTACCCTGAACCATTAGTTTTCCATAACCAGTTATCATATAATACAATCCAGATGTAGTTTCCACCAAGCTACCCATTGCTACACGACCTAGCATGTTCACATTTTCAGGACTCCACCGCACTGCTTCTTCCACCTGCTTTTTCAAATCCTCCAATTGCTTTCCCAACTGTTCCATCTCCAAGTGGATCATTGCAGCCCCTGTTTCATGCTTATCCCCCGCAGAACTCTTGCCTTCTTGCTGATTGCTCTCCAGTAAATCTCTCCAAACCTGCTCCAAATCATTCATCCTTGACGTCAGCTCTTGCAACAACCGATTGTGAAACTCTTCTTTTTTCATAAATACTTGGGCGCCTTTTCCCGCTATCCGCTTCAATCCCACTGCGTGGGGATTTCCGCTTCTATCGGGGGCGCATCGTTTTTAAAATTATGCATTGGGAAATAAACGGCAATATTCTTTAATCATGTCTCTCGTTGTTCTAAATGACAGCATGATTTCATCTTCATTTCCAATCGCTTTAGCTGGATCGGGAAAGTTATAATGATATCGCTTGGCCTGAGATGGAAAGTAAGGGCAACGCTCTAAGGCGTTATCGCAAACGGTCAGTATATAATCGAAAGGAATTCCCAAATACTCATCTGCAAGATTAGAAGTATGAGAAGAAATATCTATTCCATCCTCAGCCATTATAGCAATGGCTCTTGGATTCACCCCATGGGTTTCTACACCCGCACTGTAGACGTTTGCCTTACCTCCAAGAAATTTCCTTAAGTATCCCTCTGCGATTTGACTGCGGCAACTATTACCAGTGCACAAAACCAAAATATTGACTTTAGCCTCCATATATTCTCTTTTTTAAATACAAACTCAATTTTACCATTAAGATTAGCGCCGGCACCTCAACCAAAGGCCCTATAACACCAGCAAAAGCCTGACCTGAATTCAATCCAAAAACACCTATAGACACAGCAATGGCCAATTCAAAATTGTTACCTGATGCAGTAAATGAAACTGCGGCATTCTCAGCATAATCTGCTCCAGCCCATTTAGCAACAAAGAACATAAGGATAAACATCACAGCAAAAAAGATGATCAAAGGAATGGCAACACGAAGAACATCAAAAGGCAATTGAACTATCATTTGCCCCTTCAACACAAACATGACAACAATGGTGAATAGCAAAGCAATCAAAGTCATTGGAGAAATTACAGGAACAAATCGTGTATGAAACCACTGCGCACCTTTACTAGCAATAATCCACTTGCGACTAATCACCGCGGCTATAAATGGCACGCCCAAATACAAGCCAACCGTTTGAGCAATCTGCAGCATTGTGATTTCAACATGCACTCCTGGTATGCCCAACATTGGCAATACAATCTCAAGGTAGAAATAAGCATAAAATGCAAAAAACAACACCTGTAGCAAACTATTGATTCCAACCAAACCCGTTACCCACTCTTTGCTACCATTTGCCAAATCATTCCAAACAATGACCATGGCGATACATGGTGCTAGACCGATTATAATCAACCCTGTCATGTATTCCGGATGATCCTTCAAAAAAGTAGTAGCCAATAAAAACATTAACAATGGCCCTACCAACCACGTAACGACGAAAGAAGACAATAACAATTTTGGCTTGGCCATAACCTGTGGTATTCTTGAAAAATCAACCTTGGTCAACGGAGGATACATCATGATTATTAATCCAAATGCAAGCAGTACATTGGTGGTGCCCATAGACATCACATCTATCCATATCGCTAACCTTGGAAAAAAATTGCCCAATGCCACGCCTATCAGCATGGCAAGAAAAATCCAAATTGTCAAGAAGCGATCTAAAAACTTCAATCTTGGTTTCATCTTATCAATTTTAACAACACTTGCTTCCTGGCTGGCAGGAACCCTTTGCATTCAATTCACTGATGGTCACTTCTCTCTTTTGCTCCGGAATACCGCAAGCATCCTCTGCCAAACAGGCCGTCTGCTTTGATTGCAAAACAAACTTCTCCCCGTTGTAATTTAAATCAAATACGCCAATCGTCTCTTGCTGATACTCCACTTGCACTTCAATGTCTTGAATACTATACAGGCCATCCGCAATCGCAATTATGCCTAAAAACTTTTGCAAAGTCAATCGATGATCCGTATCTCCAGCCACCCACAATTGAAAAGTGGCACTCCGCTCATTGCGCATTTTCCCACCGCAGTCCACATAATTTTTCAACACCAATCCCATCTCCGTTACATGAAAGTGATCAGGAACAAGCGTTCCATCTTCCAATTGAAATTGCACTTGCTGCTTGACAGACAGGTGTTGTACTAACTCTCTTACTTTCATCTCAACAACATTTAGATTTTACTTTACTTTCCAATTTTCCAAAATAATTCTTCAATTTGCCCAAAGCCTTTTCATTCAGGCAATAACAAATGGACGTTCCCTCTACTGACCCTTGAATGATACCTGCATTTTTTAATTCTCTTAAATGCTGCGAGACGGTAGGTTGCGCCAAGGGCAAATGATCCACAATGTCACCACATATGCAAGACTCTACTTTCAATAAATACTCGACAATGGCCACACGCGCTGGATGCGCTAGCGCTTTAAGTAAAGCTGACATTTCATTATGATGATCAGAAAACTGATCATATTTAGTTGCTCCCATATCGCACAATTTTAATTACCAATCCCTTCATCCCCTCATCCCTTTATTGCAATATTACGATAAACAGATTAAAAAATTATCTATTCCTCCTCTTCAATTTCTCATCCTTCTCCAATGAAACTTTA
>CANGVU010000188.1 GCA_947457325.1 Flavobacteriales bacterium
CATCGTCTGTGTTCGCAGTTGCATCATAGTTGAAAGCGCTAGGATCGGTACATCCTTCTAATACTGGAACGCAAGAACCATCGTCTGTGTTCGCAGTTGCATCATAGTTGAAAGCGGTGGGATCGGTACATCCTTCGATTACTGGAACGCAAGAACCATCGTCTGTGTTCGCTAATGCGTCATAGTTGAAAGCAGTTGGATCAGTACATCCTTCTATTACTGGAACGCAAGAACCATCGTCTGTATTTGCTAATGCATCATAGTTGAAAGCAGTTGGATCGGTACAGCCTTCTAATACTGGAACGCAAGAACCATCGTCTGTGTTCGCTAGTGCGTCATAGTTGAAAGCACTTGGATCGGTACATCCTTCGATTACTGGAACGCATGAACCATCGTCTGTATTCGCTGTTGCGTCATAATTGAAGGCGGTGGGATCAGTACATCCTTCGATTATTGAAACACAAGAACCATCATCTGTATTAGCAGTTGGATCATAGTTGAAGGCACTAGGATCGGTACAACCTTCTATTGATGGAATACATGAACCGTCGTCTGTATTGGCAGTTGGATCATAGTTGAGGGCAGTGGGATCGGTACAACCTTCTATTAATGGAATACAAGATCCATCATCTATGGTAGCTGAAGGATCAAAATTTATGGCACTGGGATCAGTACAACCAGAAATTTCACAAGACAAATCATTGCCATCGCAATCTTCGTCGATAAAATTCTCACAGATTTCAACTCCATTTGGATTGGCAGTGGGTTCCAAATCATCACAATCACCATCTTGCGCTATGTAACCAAGTCCGGGGTCTAAGCATAAAGCTTCAAAAAAATCACCACCAAATCCGTCCAAATCAGAATCAAAATAATAATCGGTCAAAGGCAAACCCTCGTCAATTTCACCATCACAATTGTCATCCGATTGATTGCAATCTTCTAATTGATTAGGGAAAACCAACACATTGAAATCGTCACAATCTGTATTCTCATAGGAACTTCCGCATGCCTCTGGAGCACCCACTCCGTATCCATCACCATCTGCATCATTGTAGGTAAATCCTCCATCATCGCAATCTTCTGTGTTATCCACATAGCCCAAAGGCAAATCACAAGACAAGATAAAATTGTCTACATTACCAAATCCATCACCGTCATTGTCTGCATAGTATGTATTGGTTACAAACTCATCAATTTCACCATCACAGTTGTCATCTATACCATTGCATATTTCTGCCACAGGGAAGATACATGAGCCGTCATCTACTCCGGCATTAAAATCAAAGTTGCAAGCGTTGGGATCAGTACATCCAGGTGTAGGGCAAATTTCATCACCATTCAAGCAATCATCGTCAATACCGTTCTCACAAATTTCATTGTTTCCGGGAAAACTATTGGCGTCAGCATCATCACAATCCAAGGCGTTATCCACATAGCCCTGAGGCGCTCCGCAATCCAGAATGGTTTGTGACACATCACCAAAGCCATCACCATCAGCATCCATATAAAAGACCGTTGGGATATTTTCATCCACAACAAAATCTGAAGTAAATAAAAGGTTGGTGGATTGGCATGCATTATTGGGTATGACCCGACAATAAATGACATCATCCACTGCCCAAGTATTGGAGCTCAAAAAAGCCGTTGTTTGATTGGTTACTTGCACATCATTTCTGAACCAAGCATATGTTGGGTTGGTTCCACCATTGGTTACAACAGCATTCAGTTGCTGAGTGGAACCGGCGCACTTGGGGTTGGTTCCTTGAGAAAGAACCAACTCGACTGTTGGAACAATTACCTCTTGAATATTGACGGTAACCGTATTTGACGTTGCGCTTGAGCTCGTCAAACAACTGGCGTTGGACACCAAAGTAGCATAGACTTGATCACCACTAACTGGATTTGACGAAACCAAACTATTGACTCCTTGCAATACCAAAACACCATTCTTGTACCATGACACAAAAGGATTGCTACCGCCATTGGTTACTGAAGCTGTGTAGTTAATGGAGGATGGCCCACAAAGATTGGTATTGGGTGTTGACACCGTTATGGCCGGTGTGCTAACCCCTTGCGTAGTTAAAGTAATGGTATTGCTGGTCACCGCAGCTGGAGTAGCGCAGTCCGCATTGGAAGTCATTACCAAGGAAATCTGATCGCCATTTGTAGGGTTGTTCAAAACCAACTCTGCGGAATTATTTCCTATGTTCACCCCATTTCTTCTCCACTGAAAAGTAGGAGAAAAACCCCCGTTGAAATAATTAGCATCAAATACCACCTGACTTACACCTACACAAATGTTGGTTTGAGAGGTGGAGATGGAAACCGTTGGAACAACAGTTGTTGAAGAATACAACAAAGTAAGCGCATTACTTGTCGCCACAGCATTGGTCACACAAGAGGCATCGGATGTCATTTCAACCAATACCACATCGCCTTCAATGGGATTGGCATCGGTAAATACTGGCGAATTGGCTCCAACATTGATTCCGTTCTTTTTCCATTGGTAGGTTGGCGCTGAGCCACCATTGACTGGAGTGGCCGTATAACTTACCGATGTGGTGAAACTACAAATCGTTGTTTGTGAGTTTTGTATCGTAACCGAAGGGGTAACCTGATTCACACCATTCAATGAAACAGTATTGCTGTTCACGTTATTGACGGCACAACCAGAATTGGCATTCATTGCTAGGTAGTAGCTGTCGCCATTGGAAGGGCTATTGTCTGTATAGGTTGCGCTCGTTACTCCTTGAGGACTACCATTCTTGTACCATTGGAAACTGGGAGTAGCTCCGGTATTGTTGTAGGTTGAGGTAAAACTCACTGCACTATTCAAACACACCAAAGTTTGAGATGCTTGAATGGCCACAGTAGGCACAATATTGGTATTGATGACAATGTTTCCATTGTTGGCAATACCTGTCACAGCCGGAGTACTGGCATTGATGCGAATCTTGAATCCTGTTCCTGCAGCTGCATTGGCAGGAATGGTACATGTAATAATCCCAGAAGTTGCCGTAGAAGACAAAGTACCAATGGTAACTGGTGCGGTAAATGCTCCTGTTGCATTGCTCAATTGAACCGTAAAGACATTGCCTGTCGATAGCGAATAAGTTGCATTGTATGGAACTTGTATTTGTACTCCAGGACAATAATTCAAAGCCAAGGTACCCACTGAAATATCAGGTATGGGTCGGCTTCTGCGCATGCTCACAATATTTCCTGTATTTCCGGTAATGGCTGCAATATCACACCTGCCGTCTCCGTCCAAGTCGACAATTTTACAAGCGTTTGCATTTGTTGCTAGAGAAATACCATTCAATACCGCGAAAGATGTTGTTGTCCAAGCAGCTGCTGAACTTGTAACTCTATTCAAAAATATTCTTGGCGTACTGGCACCAGATAAAATCTCTGGTCTTCCGTCACCTGTAATGTCTCCAATGGCAATGGACTGATTATTCACTGTGCCATGGTCACCGCCAATAGCCAGAGATACTGCGGTAGCGAAACTAAAATCTCCGTTTGTGCTTGTATTGCGGTACAGGCGAAGAAGATCCCCGGTCCTGCTAGCCAAGGCCAAATCCAATAAGCCGTCCCCATTTAAATCTGAAACTCCAATACCGCGATCTCCATCCAATAGCGAAACGTTTGAAATCACAAAACTATTGGCCCCTAAAGTTCCTGTTGAGGATATGTTCTTCAGGACGAATGTTTTGGTTCTGATTCCAAACAACAAATCTTTCTTTCCATCTTGATTCAAATCCGCTATTTCCAACTGAACCATTCTATTGTTTCTGGCTGCAAATGCTGTTACGCTGATCAAATTTTGCGTTCCCAAAGAAACAGATCCAGAAAAACTGGTATTCTGGAAATAAGCTCCTAAAATGGGAGTATTGCATGTTCCCGAAGCAACCGCTCCACCAAAACCGTAATTGTTGTTAGAAATGACAACATCAGGGAAACCATCTGCATCCAAATCCTCACATTTGATTGCTCCAACTCTACCTGAGCAGTTGGACGCGTTGCGCATGTTGAACGTCTGCGTTACAGGTGCAGCAAAAGTGATGGCATTGGCCGTGGATGTATTGATGTAGACAGAAACGTTTCCTAC
>CANGVU010000189.1 GCA_947457325.1 Flavobacteriales bacterium
AAAAAATGGGAAATTCGCAAGCTGCTTTTGCATTTTGATTGGCCCAATTCAACGTGCCTGGCTCAATGAACGTAGCCTTGGTTTTCCAATAATGAAGGGTAAAAGCCAAACCATCCGTCTGTCTTATGAAATGGATGCCATGCGGAGCATCATCAGAAAAATCAGAAATGCCCATTCCATAAAACCAAACAATGATCAACAGCAAAAAGTACCGCATGAGGCTAAAGTACTTCATTTCAGCACAAAGAATCATCTGAAAAAGTTGAAGGTTGAAATCCTGTTCATATCCCACAAAAAAAAAAGCAATTTGTGACTTTTGTTACATGTGCATTGGTTAAATTTGACGCGCTAAACGCAAGGAAAATGACATCAACTTCACATTTATGGGATTACTTCCCGATTGTAATCATGGCTTTGATTGCTTTGGGATTTGTAATAACCACCATGGTATTAACCCACACATTGGGTCCCAAACGACACGTAAAAATCAAAGAGGAGGCTTTTGAATGCGGAATTGAGTCAAAAGGCAATGCCCGAACACCCTTCTCTATCAAGTATTTTTTGGTCGCGATTCTTTTCGTTCTTTTTGACGTTGAAGTCATCTTCATGTATCCATGGGCGGTGAACTTTACAGAACGCAGGGTGTTTGGCCTATGGGAAATGTTCACCTTTATGGGATTAATGATTGTGGGCTTGGCCTACATCATTCGCAAAGGAGCTTTGAATTGGGATTGATTTTTAATACAACATTGACAAATGCAAACAAGTGTAGATATTCATCCAGACCATAAGCCTGAAGGGCATGAAGGTTCTGGTTTTTTTGCCACTACTTTAGACAAAGCCGTTGGAATGGCTCGTGCCAATTCATTATGGCCGCTGCCTTTTGCCACATCATGTTGTGGTATTGAGTTCATGGCTACCATGGCGTCCACCTACGATTTGGCCCGTTTTGGATCTGAGCGTTTGAGCTTCTCTCCAAGACAAGCTGATTTGTTGATGGTCATGGGTACCATTTCCAAGAAAATGGCCCCAGTTCTAAGACAGGTATACGAGCAAATGGCAGAACCCAAGTGGGTTTTGAGCATGGGCGCTTGTGCATCATCAGGTGGCATTTTTGACACCTACAGTGTTTTGCAAGGCATAGACCGCGTAATTCCGGTAGACGTTTACATCCCTGGTTGCCCACCCCGTCCAGAACAGGTTTTGGATGGCATCCTCAAAATTCAAGAATTGGCCAAATCTGAAGGCCTCAAAAGACGTCTAACCCCCGAATACAAAGCCAAATTGGCTGCATACGGATTAGAATAATACCATGAGCGAATTACACGACAACATTTTACAAGCCTTGGAAGAACGTTTCCCAGGAGCAGTAATATCCTCTGGCGATGAAAGGGATTTCCCCGTTTTTCATTTACAGAAAAATCAATTGATTGCGGTCCTTACTTTCTTGAAGCAAGAAAAGGGATTCAATTTCTTAACCACCATGTGCGGAATACATTATCCAGAACAAGGCGATCAAGAATTTGCATTGATGTATCAATTGCACAACATGGTTCAAAATCAGCGCATTCGTTTCAAAGTGTTTATGCCCAAAAGCCAATTGGACGTTCCAACTTTAACCACGATTTGGCCAACCGCCAATTGGATGGAGCGCGAAGCCTTTGACTTTTACGGTTTCAAATTCACCGGTCATCCTGATTTAAGAAGAATTTTGAACATGGATGAGATGAACTACCACCCTTTGAGAAAAGAGTATGCATTAGAAGATGCAGGTAGAGATGACAAGGAAGATAAATATTTTGGAAGATAACATGAGCACCAACGTTGACCTACAAAACAACATTGAGAAGGATTATACCACGCTCAATTTGGGACCTACCCACCCCGCTACGCACGGCATCTTCCAAAACATCTTAACCATGGATGGAGAAATCATTGTGAAGGCAGTGCCTACCATTGGATACATCCACCGTGCTTTTGAGAAATTGGCAGAACACAGACCTTACAACCAAATCACCCCCATTACGGATCGTTTGAACTATTGTTCATCTCCGATCAATAACATGGGATGGCACATGACCGTTGAGAAACTCATCAATTGTGAAGTTCCCAAACGTGCAGAATACCTGAGGGTTATTATAATGGAATTGGCGCGCATTGCAGACCATATTGTTTGCGATACCGTCATCGCGGTAGATACAGGGGCCATGACCGGCTTCTTGTATTTGTTCCAGGCCAGAGAAAAGATTTATGAAATTTATGAGGCCATTTGCGGTGCACGTTTGACAACCAATATTGGTCGTATCGGTGGCATGGAAAGAGACTTTCCTGAAATTGCATGGAAGAAGATTCATGCATTCATCGACGAATTCCCAACCATGCTGGCCGAGTTTGACAAGCTGGTGACCCGAAACAGAATCTTCATGGACCGGACCGTAAACTGCGGACCTATCAGCGCCGAAAGAGCATTGGAGTATGGATTTACAGGACCCAACTTGAGAGCCGCTGGGGTGGATTATGATGTGCGTGTCATGAACCCGTACTCATCCTACCAAGACTTTGATTTTAAAATTCCAGTGGGAACACAAGGAGATACATTTGATCGTTACATGGTTCGTATGCAAGAGATGTGGGAAAGTTTGAGCATCATTAAGCAAGCCGTTGCTAAGATGCCCAAAGGGGAATTCCACGCTGATGTACCTGAGTTTTATCTTCCTGAGAAGCAAGATGTATATTCCAAGATGGAGGCATTGATCTATCACTTCAAAATTGTGATGGGAGAAACGGAAGTTCCAAAAGGTGAAGTATACCACGCAGTGGAAGGTGGCAATGGTGAATTGGGTTACTACCTCATCAGTGATGGAGGAAGAACCCCTTTCCGCTTGCACTTTAGAAGACCTTGTTATATATATTATCAAGCCTATTCAGAAATGATTGAAGGGGGCATGCTTTCAGATGCCATCCTAACCATGAGTAGCATGAACGTTATCGCAGGAGAATTAGACGCATAAACATGGAAAAGAAATACCAATTTTCAGCAGAAACATTGGCCTTGGTTCACAAAATCATGGCACGATATCCAGAAGGAAAACAAAAATCGGCATTGCTTCCCGTTTTGCATCTGGCACAAGCAGAATTCGACGGTTGGTTGAGTTCTCAGGCCATGGATCATGTAGCAGAGGTGTTGAACATCACTCCCATCGAGGTATACGAAGTGGCCAGCTTCTATTCCATGTACAATTTGAAGCCCGTGGGTAAATGCCTTTTGGAGGTATGCCGCACCAGCTCATGTTGGTTGATGGGATCTGAAGACATTGTCAACCACATTGAGAAAAAATTGGGCATCAAGGATGGGGAGACCACCAAAGATGGACAGTTCACTTTAAAAACTGTGGAGTGTTTGGGCTCATGTGGTACTGCGCCGATGTTGCAATGTGGATCTGACTTTTATGAGAATTTGACCTTGGAAAAAGTAGACAATCTATTGGATAACTTGAGAAAAGATGGGGAAAGAAGAACCTACATCAAGGATCAAAAAGTAAGCATGGACTGATATGGGAAAGAAATTATTACTTGAACACATTGACGTTCCTGGAATTGAATCCTTGAATGTATACAGACAAAAAGGAGGTTACGAAACCTTGAAAAAGGCGTTGACTTCTATGACACCCGATCAAATTCTAGAAGAGGTAAAAACTTCAGGATTGCGTGGTCGCGGTGGAGCCGGTTTCCCAACAGGAATGAAATGGAGCTTTTTGGCCAAGCCAGAAGGTGTGCCTCGTTACTTGGTTTGCAATGCAGACGAATCAGAACCAGGTACTTTCAAGGACAGATACCTCATGGAAAAGATTCCTCACATCTTGATTGAAGGAATGATTGTTTCCAGTTTTGCTTTGGGTGCCAATACTTCGTACATCTATATCCGCGGAGAATATTTTTATGTTGCGCGCATCTTAGAAAATGCGATTGCAGAAGCATACGATGCAGGATTGTTAGGAAAGAATATCATGGGCAGCGGATATGATTTGGACTTGTATGTGCAAATTGGTGCCGGTGCTTATATCTGTGGTGAAGAGACAGCATTGTTGGAATCTTTGGAAGGTAAGAGAG
>CANGVU010000190.1 GCA_947457325.1 Flavobacteriales bacterium
TCACAGCGCATCATGGAAGTGGCACAAATGATAGGAATGGTGTTGTTGTTGGGTTTAATGCTTTATGGCAATGGCATGGATATCTTTAGGTGGTTTACGTCCCACTAGGTTTTATCTTTTATTAAGTCTTCTATTTCTCCATATTTGTACTTGGGGACAACGGGTAGTGGGCGTTCAGGCAGGTGAAGTTCGTGCCGAATCTTATTTTTTTCTTGAGGACAGTACAGCAACGTATTTTGGGTCCACTTTTGCAAATCGTTCCCATGATATCACGCACGTACGTGGAATGTCCATGAAAAATGGAAAGCACTTTGCCCATGATTGGAATGACCAAAGCCATTACCTTGGAGTCGAAGTAATTCAGGGTAATTTGGAATTGTTCTATTGCGAGTTTAAGGAAACTTCGGATAGTCTGTTGTTGTGGAATACAACGATGGATTCGGTCAAAGGATGGTCTGATCCACAATTGATTTTTGCAACTGGATATTCTTACAGAAATAGGACCCCTCAATTGCAGTGTAAAGTAAGGGGGAATACTTTGGTGGTGTTTTCGGAAAAAGTGCTGTACGCTTCAAAAGAATTGATGCATTGGGTATTCACAAAGGAAGAAGATGAATGGAGAATCAGGAATCAAATGAATTGGAAGGTAGATCGCTGGGGAGATTACAATCGGGTGGAGCGTTGGGCCATCGATGCCTCAGGAAATGTTGTTGTTTTGACAGGAAACAATAGGCTGATGCAGCCCAAAGAGGACAACACCGTTTGGACGCAGAATGTGTTGTATTATTTTGATATCAAACGTACCAAATTGAAGCAATGGGATTTGGTTTTGGGCGACCGCGTTTTGCGTGAGGCGATGTTTAGGGAAGTCCCGGAAGGTTTGCAGTGTTTGAGTCTTTACAGTCAAGCTGGGAATGAGAAGATAGCTGGAATTGTGCAGTATGATTTGGATACGGCAAAATGTGAGGTGACGCAGCAGAAGTTGACGCCTTTGGACTATCCCAAGTTGGGCAATAAAGAGTGGATATTGAAGGGCTATTTACCTACAGCAGATGGTTTTTGGCTATATGGAGAGGATTATTTTTTCAGAGAGATTGTTCGCAACAATGACCGTTGGACCACCATGTCTCCTGGTATTGTCCAGTATTTGGAGTATTACATGGAAATGTACTTGTTGCGTTTTAATACAAATGGAGGATGTGAAGAAGTGTTGGTTGTCCCTAAGGCGCAGGAGGTGAGCATGGATGAGCAGGGGCCATCATTTGTGTGTTATCGTAATGCAAACGGCATTGTATTGCAGTACAATGATCATGAGTACAATACACCTTTGCAGGAGGAGCAAAGAAATTGGTCGGGAAGTAAAACAGCTCTCAGACAGTTGGAGCGTAAGGATGGGGCTTGGAAAGTATCGGTGTTGGATAGGGAGGAGTGGAAAAAAGGATTGAAAATGAATTTGCGTTGGTGGCCGATTTCCAATAGTGACGGGCGATATCAGGTATGGGTAGGAGGAAATTCGTTGGTTATTTGCGAGGAAAGAAAAGATTGATTATATTTGCACTCCTTCAATGGAAGGAATTGCCCGGATGGCGGAACTGGTAGACGCGCACGACTCAAAATCGTGTATCCTCGTGATGTGTGGGTTCGATTCCCACTCTGGGTACTAAAAGAATCGAAAAGAGACAGAGCTTAGGCTCTGTTTTTTTTTGAACGAAACCGAATTATTTCAGCTTCAGTTTTGTCCAATCATTTGCAAACGTAGTACTCACGTTAATTTGAGGTGTTTGACTTTTTTTGTTGACGATTAATGATTGTTGCGATACCTGTGTATTGATGTAATCAGCCAAGTCCTTAATTTGAACATTCCCCCTGGTTTCTTGCATTTTTTTGAGCAAATAATAAGTGAAGATTCCATGTTGTTTTTCCTTGTAGGGAAGCGCAGTTTCATCACCACTTGCGGCACTCAGAACAATGAGATTCCCATTCAGTGTTTCTGAAGCGGGTTTTATCTTTACTCCTCTACCCTGTGCCAACATTTCATTCTCGGATCTTGCCGCTCCGCTAAAACAAGCATCGAGAAATACCAATGTTGATGTAGTGGGATGCAAGCTCAATTGACGGTACACTTCATCCAGTTTGAGCGCAGTTAATGTGTTTTGGGCATTGCCATCCACTGGCAATAGATAAGCGCCCTTGGTTTGTTCATCAGGAACACCGTGACCGGCATAATAAAAAATAACCCTAGCTTCACCTTTATAGGCTTTGGTAATATCCGTCACCCATTTGAGTGCATCCAATATTTGTCCATACGTTGCATTTTCCAACAACTGAATATTGCTGGACGGCACACCTATTGTTTTTTCTAGGTATTGTTTGAAAATTCTGGCGTCATTGAGTGCAAAGGCTACTTTGATCTCTTTGGTGTACTGCTCATTGCCAATAATAACGGCAAAAGTTTCTGGATTCTTTTTGTCCGTATCTGGGATGTCAACGTCAACATCTGACTTACCATAGTGAACATTCTCTTCAATGATTTTCCCACTGTTTTGAATCCCATCGTTTTTTACTTGAACTTGTATATCCTGAAAAGAATAAGAAATGTTGGTGTTGGCATAGGTCAGTTTGTCTTTGCTGTCATAGAAAAAACGTCTGCCATTGGGCCCAGTTATTTCAAATGAAGCCAGCTTAAATTGGTTGTCTTTGATGTAGAAATCTGGATTTCGGAATTTTAGATTTTGAAAGTTGTTTTTAAAATATGGGGCATCCGTTAATGGAACGGAAACAATCAATTGACCCAGTTTTTCAGAAGTGAGCAAATAGGATTCATTGTCTGCATCGTAAGGCCCAATTTTGACATCACTGAAATCCGTAGTTTTTGCTTGGATGATTTTATAACGTGCAATGGAGTTGTCTTGAAATTCAATTATTTTCTTTTCTCTGGATCTCTCGTTTACCCTGTTTTCGTAGTCCATGGTTTTTTCAAACTCATCTTTCTTTTGCCAGGCATTGATTTTTTCTTGTACATCCATTTGTATCAATGAGGTAAGGCTGTGCAGGTATCCCACTTTTACATTGTCAATCGATACTTGTTGTTTTCCCCAAAGCACAAAAGCGAATCGATCACCTTGAAAATCACCGAAAGGGGATTGATAAACCTGCACATCATTAATAAAGAATGACATCAAAGAACCGATTTTCTTTATGCCAATTTTATTTTTTTTGTTAGCGGATAATGATGAACATGGCTTCAGTGGAATAATGTCCTTCCATTCGTTGTTTGCGAATTGACTGAATTGGAAGTGACCATCGGAGCGCAGAGCAAAAGCGTACGATTGAGTCTCATTCAAGTCGGCACCCATTTCAAAATCGAAGCTCACCGTTTCTGAAGGGTTTAGCCATTGCAATTCAAATGAAATAGAGAAGTCTTTATTGGCCTCTAAGTCAAAATGTGGCCACCATTGCGTGCACCCATCTTCGACCAAAAAACATTCTAGGTGGTAAGCTCCATTTTCAACTTGCGAATAATCTTGGTAGGTCTGCCCCGCACTAACCCAAACATTTCGGTTGTCGTTAAAATTGTCCTCAAAAATCGGGAAGTATTGCTCTGGTTGGGTTTTTTGGGCATGGAAAATGAGAGTTGATAATATGCAGAGTAGGGAGGTGAGTGTTGGTTTCATTTTAGAGATTTTAAGATTTATCGATTATTCGTATCGGGATTAAAAATTAATTGATGGGTTGGGTTAATCGGTTGTAAACTTTTGTTAGCATGTAGCTTTTCACTAGGTTTCCAAATTCTTTATCATCCATCATTTTGGTGAATATATCTTGATTTTGTTCCATTCTAACAATGAGTTTATCCAAGAACAGTTCGTCAAAACCAAATTTGAAGTTCTCTATTGGATTGTTCAATGCTTGTTCTTTTAGTCCTGAATGGATGACTAGTTCTTCCTCTATTTGATCGAAGAACAGTTTATCAGCTGCGTTGAATTCTGTTTGGAATTTTTTATTAAGAACTTCAATAATTTCAGATAGATTGGCTTGTTCCTCTTTGGTAATTCTGATGCCTCCTTGACCGCCTCCATCTAGTTCGTAAA
>CANGVU010000191.1 GCA_947457325.1 Flavobacteriales bacterium
CACTTCACTTACACGTGTAAAGTCATATGGGGTAATAATCTTCTTTTCCATATCCATAAATTTCTTCAAAAATACGGATAAAAAAACAAAAATTAGTCAGTTTTAACGACTTCCAAGAAGGAAAGAATAAGCTGTAAAAATTCCTGTGGCGCCTCGGCATGCACCCAATGTCCTGCGTTCTCAATACTTTGGAATTTAGCCAAGGGAAATTGACCCAAAATGGATGAATGATCGGCGGGTAAAATGTAATTAGATCTTCCACCGGCAAGGAAGAGTGCGGGCAGTTGTATAGGCTGATTGGGAAGGGCAGCGAGAATGTGGTTTATTGAATGTTCCAAAATTGGTGCATTGAAGCGCCATGCCAATCTCCCTTCTTCTATCCAATACATATTTTTCAATATAAATTGTTGTGTGGAGAAATCAGGAATGAAAGGTGCTATGCGTGTTTCCGCTTCCTTTCTGCTGGTGCAGTGTTCTATATCTACCGCATGAATGGCATCAAATACGGGGCCGTGGTGTGGAGGATAAGCTTTGATTCCCATATCTATGACCATCAACTTAATCACCTTTTCAGGATATGCTTGCGCAAAATGCATGGCCGTTTTACCTCCCATAGAATGCCCCAAAATACAAGCGCGTTCAATACCCAGTGATTCCATTGTTTCATTAACATCTTCAGACATGACAGAATAATTCATCTCATCGGAGTGTTCGCTGTGTCCATGATTGCGCTGGTCAATCAATGTAACCTTGAACCATTGACTCAAGTATTTGGCATGCGTTTGCCAGTTGTCTCCAGAACCAAATAGCCCGTGAAGAATAATCAAATCATCCCCTGTATCTCCTATTGTTCTTGAATACAACCTCATAAGTAACTTGGATTTAATTGATGCAAATACATTTTCACCGTGTTGTCTAAACCGAAATACAAAGCGTCTGAAATAAGTGCATGACCAATGGAAACCTCATCAAGAAATGGAATCTGTTCTGCAAAAAAGCGCAGGTTTTCTAGCGACAAATCATGGCCAGCGTTGATTCCAAGTTCCAATTGATGGGCAACTTGTGCAGCGGTTTTATAAGGCATTATCGCAAGGTCGCGATTTGAGTTGTATTTTAAAGCAAACGATTCAGTGTACAATTCTACTCGATCTGTACCCGTTTTTTTAGCCCCTTCTATTTGAGCTTCTATGGGGTCAACAAATATGCTTGTCCGGATTCCGTTTTTTTTAAACTCACTGATGACTTCTCTTAAAAATTGAGCGTGTTTGATGGTATCCCAACCCGCATTAGAGGTCAGGGCATCTGGAGCATCGGGCACCAAGGTGACTTGATGCGGCTTGGTTTTAAGGACCAAGTCAACAAAAGAGTTGGTGGGATTTCCTTCAACATTCAATTCCGTTTTGACCATGTTTTTCAAATCAAAAACATCCTGGTAACGGATGTGTCTTTCATCAGGTCTGGGGTGCACTGTGATACCATGGGCTCCAAAAGACTCTATTTTCGCAGCTGCTTTCAAGATATCAGGGGTGTTGCCTCCTCTGGCATTTCGAATGGTGGCTATTTTATTGATGTTGACACTTAATTTGATCATGATGACGCAAAAATGCGGCTAAATACAATTAACTTCAATTGTTTTTTAAAATTTTGAAAGTGGAGTGATTCTTTTCCTTTCTTTGCCTTGTAAATGAAAACGGCCTCTCAAATTATCGATACACAACTTCCAATTTTGGGAGAAGACTTTGATGTTGCTTTGGCGCTAAGGTGGATGGATGAATGCAGTGTAACTGAGTTACCTGTTGTGGTCAATGGTGAGTTAAAAGGATTGGTAAGTGAGAATCAATTGTTGGATATTGATAGTGAGGACACGTTTATCATGCCTGCATTGTCGTTTTGGAGCGTTGGGATGGACGATCACTTTTTTACTTTGGTTCATCAGTTCGCTCGTTACCAAACATCAATTGCGCCGGTCATGGGCAAGGACAACACCTACCTGGGATGTGTTACCAGAGAAGACTTGGTGGATTTGTTGAATGACATGACTTCAGCCCACATTGACGGAGGAGTAGTGTTACTGGAAATGCAGCCAAGAGATTATACCCTACAGCAAATCTCCCGAATTGTTGAAGAGAATGATGCCAAGATTTTGACCTTGTTTGCCTACCCCAATGAGCGCGGAATGACTGAGGTTGTGTTGAAGTTGGATGTAAAAAATGTCAACGCCATTATCCGCAGTTTGGAGCGATTTGAGTACAGAGTTCGTGCAACATTCCAACACCCTGAAGCCAATATCGATTTATTGGATCGCTATGATACATTGATGCGTTTTTTAGACGAGGACTAAGTCATGAAGATTTTTATATATACCCGGAAAGTGGATATGGACCACTTTGAGTACATCAATCAATGGGTGGAGTTTTTAATCAGAAGGGGGTGTCAGTTATTTGTACAAGAAAACTTTTTATCCATTAATCTTAGTTTCTCTCCTTGGCGAGAGTATTTTCAAGTTGTATCAGAAAACAACCAGATTGAAGATGTTGATTTGGCTGTAGGCATTGGAGGTGATGGAACTTTGCTGGAATTATCTAGATTCATTGGCAATTACAGGATTCCAATCATTGGAGTTAATACAGGTCGTTTGGGATTTCTTTCTGTTGTACAATTGCATCAGGCCAAAGAAAGTTTTGAATGGATATTAAACCAAGAGTTTGAGATTGAACATAGGAGTTTTATATCAGTGGCCCAATCTGATCAGGAGGATGCCATTTTTCCCAATGCGTTGAATGAAGTCGTCATTGTAGGTTATCCCCACAACACAATGATTGCAGTTCATGCCTATGTCAATGACAGATTTCTTGCAACATATTGGGCGGATGGTTTGATGTTGGCCACGCCTACAGGTTCTACTGCTTATTCTCTGAGTTGTGGAGGCCCCATCGTTTCACCAGACACCAATAGTTTTATCATTACTCCCATTGCACCGCACAATTTAAATGTTCGTCCGTTGATCATCCCAATGTCTCAAAAGGTTACGTTTATACCGGAAAGTAGGGAAGGGAAATTCATGATGAATATTGATGGCCAAGGTCATTTGATTCACAGCGGAGCAAGAATTGTATTAGAACGCGCCCAGAATGAGCTCAGATTGGTCAAGTTAAAAGGCACTGATTTTTTTGATACCATTAGAAACAAGATGGGATGGGGTTTTGATCAGCGCAATTGATCTTCATATTTTGCGTTACATTAGTGGCATGAAGTTTTGGCGCATCATATTTATTGGTATTTCACTATTGTTTCATGGTTTGGATACCATGGCGCAAACCAGTAGAAAGAATAAAAGCCATGAGCTGGGTTTCAATTTTGGCGGTGGGTACTACATAGGAGAAATCAATCCGCACTATGAGAATGTATTGCGGAATTCCAAGTTTAGTTTCGGAATGAGTTACAAGCGATTCTTTAGTAAGCGATGGGGAGTTAGAGCTACTGCTACTTATGGAAATGTTGAGGCATGGGATAGGAATAGCAGTGATCCCATGCAGCAATACCGCAATCTGAATTTTAGAAATCGTTTTTATGAATTTGGATTCATGGGTGAGATCAATTTTTTTGATTATCAAATGAATTCAAAAAATTGGATCACACCGTATATGTTTGGAGGAATGGCTTATTACATGATGAATCCCGAAGGATTTTATCAAGGTGGCTGGATCCCACTTCAAACGATGTATACAGAAGCGCAAGTTCCGGCAACCCAGTATAAATTAAACGGAATTGCAATGCCCTTTGGGCTGGGACTTAAATTTAATGTTATGGGAGCTTTGGGATTTTCATTTGAATGGAGTATGCGAAAAACTTGGACTGATTATTTTGATGATGTATCGGGTGTTTATCCAGACAAACAATTTCAATTGGCTCAATATGGTCCACTGAGTGCAGGATTGTCAGACCCTTCGAGTCAAGGACAAATTTCTTTGGGTAATGGCGTCTTTACCAATGACAATATTCAGCGTGGGGACCCTTCAAGCAATGATCATTATGGGTTCTTTCTTGTATCATTGATGATAAGATTGGATAAACC
>CANGVU010000192.1 GCA_947457325.1 Flavobacteriales bacterium
AAGGGTATTCGCAAATCATTACCAGAACTTCCAAAGAATTGGATTTGACCGATCAAAAAGCAGTCAATGATTTCTTTGAAAAGGAGAAACCTCAATTTGTATTTCTTGCTGCAGCCAAGGTTGGTGGTATACACGCCAATAACACATACCGTGCAGACTTCTTGTACCGCAACTTAATGATTGAAAGCAATGTGATTCACGCAGCCCATGTTTATGGGGTTGAAAAATTGCTTTTCCTTGGCTCTTCATGCATTTATCCCAAACTGGCGCCACAACCATTGCAGGAGGACAGTCTGTTAACAGGCACATTGGAATACACCAATGAACCCTACGCAATTGCCAAGATTGCTGGAATAAAAATGTGTGAAGCCTATCGTGATCAATACGGAAGCAATTTCATTTCTGCAATGCCCACCAACTTGTATGGACCCAATGACAACTATGATTTACAGAACTCTCACGTTCTTCCCGCTTTGATTAGAAAATTCCATGAAGCCAAAATCAATCAATCCCCATTAGTTGAGGTATGGGGAACAGGAAGTCCATTGCGCGAGTTCTTGCATGTGGATGACCTGGCTGAAGCTTGTTATTTCTTAATGCAGCACTACAATGAAAAACAATTTGTCAATGTCGGTTGTGGTGAAGATTTAAGCATCAAATCGCTTGCGGAAATGATTCAGTCCATTGTTGGATTCCCAGGCGAATTGATTTGGAACACCGAAAAACCTGATGGTACACCACGGAAACTTATGGATGTTTCCAAGATCAAAGGTTTGGGTTGGTCGCCCAAAATAAGTCTAGCGCAAGGAATAGCCGCAGTCTACCAAGAATATCAGCAACAATCACTTTCTTGATCCAGCATGAAAAAGCTTCTAACTCCATTTTTGTTTTCAATAATTTCCACAACATTGCTATTGTCCTTTAATGCAATTTCAGGATGGACTCAGACCATCCCCATTGGTGATTATTGGAACAGAGAATTGGAGCGGGTAGAGCATTACAAGGGCAAGCCGGCATTTACTACTTATAAACCCCAACTCAAATCAACTGTCAATTTCAAAAACATAACTGGTGAAGTTAAAGATTCAGTAAAGTATTACTCCATGCTTTCTCGGCTTATATTTAGAGATCATCTCATTGAATTCAAAAAACCAGAATACACCATAACGATTGATCCACTGCTGCAACTCGAATTATATCAAGACTTAAAGAATGAGACTTATAATAACACACGCGGAAACCTATACAACAATGGTCGAGGAGCTATTGTGCAGGGACGTATTGGTAATGGTGTAGAATTTCAAACCATCTTTCTCGAAAACCAAAGTGTACTACCCTACTACCAAAGCCTTTGGGCTGATTCGACAGGGGTAATACCGGGCATGGGGCGTCACAAGGAATTCAAGAAGTATGGATATGACTATGGAATCTCCACCAGCTCATTGTTCATCGGATCCAAATCATGGTGGAATTTGGGGTTGATGTATGGCAAACAATTTTTTGGGAATGGCTATCGCTCATTGATATTATCAGATGCTTCAATGAACATGCCCATGGTTCAATTGGGCATGCAAAATCAACATTTTCAATACAAGAGTACTGTTGGCATAGGACAAGAACAATCGAGAATTCCATTAGGAAGCACCGGTGAAAGTTTGTTCAAACGGAAATTAATCACCTGGAATTATTTGTCTTTCTTACCAACAGAAAAATTAGAAATTGCATTGATGGAAACCGTTGTTTCCGAGCGATGGACACCTCAAGGAATTGTAGCTCCAGAAGTGCATGCGTATGTTCCCATCATTGGCGTCAGGGGATGGATGGCCCAAAAAGACAGCAATGCCACTGTCATGTATGGTAGTAATCTAAAATGGAACGCCAATCGCAACACCACGATATACGGACAGTATGGATGGGTATTCAAAGGCTTGGGAAAAGACGCATTGCAATTTGGTGCATTGTTCACCGATATTGGAATGAAAAACTTGGATTTGCGTGTAGAGTACAATCAAGTAGGCGCTTATTTCTATTCACAAAATGTAAATCTAATGTCCCTAACGCAGCAAAATCAACCCTTGGGCCACGCTTCAGGATCAGCATTAACGGAATGGTTAATCAGAGGACATTACCGCTGGAAGCGCTTTTTGATGCAGGGGTGTTATCATTGGATACAACAAGATGTCGGAAATGCCGCCAATCCTTACGCATTGGAGTATGGCGTGAAAATTGGCAAAAGAGATTTCCAATACTTCCAAGGTGAAATTGGATACTTGGTGCAACCACATACCCATCTTTGCTTGTGGTTGGGGGTTACCCAAGTGGACGAATTAAAATCAACTTTAGACAACAGTTATAAAACCAATATCACCGGACAAATCATCTCATTTAAAATTACGAGTGACATTTGCTACAGGGCTTTCGATTTTTAAAAAAATCGGTGTATCTTCACCTAACCAAAACCAAAAACCTTGATCGTTGACTTAGCATTGGCTTTCTTAACAGCCCTGCTTTTGGTGATGATAGCGATGCCATCACTCATCAAAGTAGCCAAGCTGAAGCATCTGGTGGATGAACCGGGTGACCAAAGGAAACTGCATAACCGCAGCATTCCAACTATTGGCGGTATCATGATTTTTGCAGGAACTCTATTTGCTTACTGCTTGATGTTTCCCTCCAAGGACCAATGGATGATGGGGAATAATTATGATCCATTGTCCGCGCTCAATGAGTTTAAATACTTGGTGGCTTCAATGTTTGTGCTTTTCTTTTTGGGATTAAAAGATGATATCATAGGCGTAGCTCCTACCAAGAAATTATATGTACATTTTTTGGTGGGTATCATTTTGGTATACATGGCAAACATCCGAATCACTAGCTTTTGGGGATTGTTCTCAGTAGGAGAATTGCCTTATTGGGTGAGTTTAATTGTGAGCTTGTTTACTTACATCGTTATTGTCAATTCAATTAATCTGATCGACGGCGTAGATGGTTTAGCAGGCGGAATAGGTTTTATTGCTGCCGCTACATTTGGCATTTGGTTTTACAGTACTGGTGATTTACCGTTATCTCTATTGGCATTCAGTTTAGCTGGGTCACTGATAGGGTTTTTGTTTTTCAATTTCCAACCCGCCAAAATATTCATGGGCGATTCAGGATCATTAATATTGGGTATGGTGTTGTATGTCCTAGCGATGAAATTGATTGAGTTTCCACCCAACAGAATGTATGGAATATTGGCCAATGTATCCAAGCCTGTTTTGTCGATGGCCATTCTATGTTATCCCTTGATGGATACACTCCGTGCCTTTACGGTGAGAATTTCAAAGGGCAATTCTCCTTTCAAGGCGGACAAGAATCACATTCACCACAAACTGCTATCAATGGGCTACACGCACCGTCAGGTTTGTGGCATCCTGTACAGTTTTACTTTGCTTATCATTGGCATTACTTTTTTAATGCCACCCAACACGCCCAATATCAGCTTGGCGGTTGTGTTTTTAACCACCTTCCTCAGCGCCAACGGCTTATTTTGGTGGGGGAAGAAAAGTTAAATGCCTTTATTATTAATACGTTTGCGACTAACCACTTTATTTTTGCGCAAATTTAAAACTGAAAATCATGGAAAAAGCTTTGCTCTGTTCATTGATGTTAGCATTCTCTAGCATTGGCATAGCACAAAACAGCACTGCTATAGAAGGCAAATGGGTATTGGAAGGTTTCTCTAACACCTTGTACATACTTGAAGATGGGTTGAAATACACCTATTATTGTTCTGCAACAAACTGTGACTCTTTGTTCAATACCTACGAGGCTGCAGATGGAAATCATTTGCCCGGGATAAATAACTACACCTACAGCAATGATACCATTGTGATTGATCTTAATTTCGATAATTTCTTCGAAGCCGGAGTAAGTTTTCAATGTGACGGAAATGTTGTTGTTTTTAACAACAGCAGCAGCGGTAGATGGATTAGACTGGGAACTAATATAGCCGATTGTAACTCAGTGGCAGTAAATACACATCAAGAACAAAATGGAATAAGTATATATCCTAATCCATCGGCTGAT
>CANGVU010000193.1 GCA_947457325.1 Flavobacteriales bacterium
CCAGATATTGTGGCTACTCATCGTGGGATGAATTTACCTATGTAGCCAATCAAAATTCAGAAAATCTGCTAGGTCATTCCATGATCCAAATGATCCGTCAACAATGGACTCAAGAACATGCTGTTCTCATGATCCGCGACCACGCGCGAAGTGAAAAACTGTACTATTGGCTAGCTGCTGTTTTTACAAATTTACAAGTAAAAGACAAAATTTTCCTCATCAACCACTCACTGGACAACATCATCTCTCCCCAATATGAAAACAGCGCATTGGGATACGCTCAATATTTTTGGATACAAACGATTGGTTGTTTTTTAATGCAACAAGATGAAAAATCTTTTTTAAAAGTCCTTCCAACATTAAAGCACAAAAAAATCATTTCAGAAATCTGTGTTAGTTACAATGTCTCTGAGAAAAACTATGACCACCTATTGCTAAACTCCAAAGATGTATTTGTCAGTTTTCAAGATAATATGTTCTTTCAATCTGTAATAATCCTGCGCACTTTTCTTGCATCCAAAAAATGGAAGGCTGCACAATTACAATTCATCCAATCCACAAACCTTTCTCCCAACCTTTTAGACATCAAACCCTTCTCTAGGATGCGAGCCCTTCAGATTCTAGCAAATCACCCTAAGCAAAGCAACATGGCAACCATAGAATCCGATATACAATTTTTTAAACGAAACAAATTCTACAGAGAGTCCATTGTCTTTTATTTCATAGAAATTATCAGAGCCTTTTGCTACTGCGGACGACATGAAGATGCTGTCGCTCTATTTGAGGAATACAACAATCTTTATCAAGGCAACATTGGATTCTGGGCTAGCATCCATCGGAACACGCTTCATCTTTATGCCAGTTGGGCCTATGCCAAGAATAACAACAAAGAGAATGCATTGATTTATTACAATCTTTTCAATCCTTCACTGATTGAAAACTTTCAAGAAGAATGCATTAAAAACGACTTTGCCAAAGTCAAGAAACTTTTCAATTAGGGTCAATTTTCTGTTACCCTCACCTTCCCCACCAACTGCCCCTTAATCTCCAGGACTTTAAAGATATAATCACCAATTACCATCTCTTGTCCTTTCATCGGGAAATTCTCTAAGCAGTGCAATATCATCCCATTAATGGTATCATACTTTTCTTCATCCTCCTCCAACTTCAATCCATATTGGTCATTGATATTCTTGATCTCGTCCCTTCCAGTAAAAATATAGCTACCATCAGGCTGAGGGTTGGTCACCAAATCCACCTCGTCATGCTCATCCTCAATCTCACCAATAATCTCCTCAATAATGTCTTCCAAAGTAGCCATACCCGCTGTACCGCCAAATTCATCCACTACAATAAACACTTGCTTCTTCTCTCTGATATTCATGCTCAACATCTCTTGTGCAGGCATGGCCTCTGGGATTATAGCAACAGGACGAATCAAATTCTGAATGCGCGTGGGTTGGCTCAACAAATCAAAGGAATGCACATAGCCAATGATGTTGTCAATGTTGTTTTTAAATACTAATATTTTAGACAACTGAGACTCAACAAATTTGTTTTTTAAATCAACCATACTTGCTGTCAACGGAATGGCTACAATCTCATTTCGTGGGATCATGCAATCGCGCGCTTTAACCTTGGAGAAATCCAAAGCGTTTTGAAAAATCTCTATTTCGTGATCCATGGTGGTGGTTGGATCCTGCTGACCCGTAACCTTCTCCAAATAATCATCCAAATCCACTCTACCAAATACACGCTTCTCATTCTCCGCATTGGCTTTTTTTCCCAAAATCAACTGAGCCAACATCATCACCAACATGGCAAAAGGCCACAATACTACACACCACAACACAAGAGGAACGGCCAAAATATTCAACCATCTGTTTGGAGAATGCGTGACCATTATCTTAGGCAGAAACTCGCCAAATACCAAAATAATAATGGTAGACAAGATTGTTTGAACCAAGAGTAGACCTCCATCACCCAAAAAATGGGCAACATCATGCAAGTTATTTTCAATACCCAACACAATTTGGTCTCCTAGTTTCATTCCAAATACAACCAAACCAATATTGTTACCCACCAACATGGCAGATAAAAACAATTGTGGCCGGTTAATGAAATAAGACACAATATTGGCTGACCACAAGCCTTGTTTCTTGTCCAACTCTACCTTCAAGTGATTGGCAGACAAAAAGGCCATCTCCATGCCGCTGGAGAAAGCACAAACCAATACGCTAATGATTACCCACAATAACCAATTGTCTGTAGCAGCCTCCATTTATCCCTGATCTTGATTGCGCTTCATGCGCTCGTACATTTTTTTTCTAAAATAATACCAAACGAAAGCAATTACTGGAATCACCAAATTGTTGCTTTCCTTTTCAAAACCATTCAAGTAGATTCTAAAAACAGCATAGATTGTAGTAGCAATGGCAACCGCCAACCAAAAATGAATGAGTAAACGTGTGAATTTGTCCATTAGTCAATATTGTTGTTGATGTTCATTTGGCCTGTTGGCTTCAATATCTGATACTCCGTAAATGCGGCATTGCTAATCAATCCCTTTCCGTGCAGTATACCCGTTTTGGTTTGTATTGTCACCCAATCATCCGTTTTGATTAAATCACTGTCTCTAAAAAAGATAACCGATTCAGAAAGCATATACTCATTATCACTGTTGATCATCTTTACATTTCCGTTGGCTTTAAAAACTCCTGACTTTTCCCAAAACTCCCCTGTATTGGCTGTTAGCACAGCATCTCCTTCTTGGGAATCATAAAATGTCATTTTAAATCCTTTGTTGGCCAAGATGATACTGGTGTCTTGCACAAAGCGTTCTAACAAAGGTGATTCCAACCGAGAAGAGCGTTCACCAAACTCAGAAAAAATATAATCAGCATCTACAATGGACTGCACTGGATAATTGAAATCATCTGTTACCGCCTTGATCTCTGCAATTTCATTCTGACATGAAACACAACAGAACAAAATTATCCCTATGAGCAATGAAAGATTTTTCATTAATCGTACTTTCTAACCAAAAACCATTTCTCAAATGGTTGCATTTGAAAACCAATAGACACAACTCTCTGTTGTGTACTGAGCAAATCACCTGCGCTTTTATTGATATTCTGGAAGGAGAAATGCAAAGCAGAACTGGATTTGGAAGCGCGCAAAGGAATGGTCAAACCGGCTGACCAAGAATTTAACTCCACTGTGTTACCTTCCAACTGAACATTCTCTGTTCCCTGCGTAAAACCAGCTCTGTATCGAATACTTGACCAAAAATTATTGGCCCGTTCTGCAGCAAAAGGTTGCGCCTCAATGAACATGGAATACCGTTTGGCCGTTGCAAAATTCCCCACTGTATTCAGAGAAAATGATGTGACTGGATTGGTCCAATCTTGAAAGGAATACTGCGCTCCAAGTGAAAATTTACCACCAGACTTATTCAACCAAGTAAGCATTCCAGATACTTTCCAATGCTCTGGTACTTTTAAACTTCCTTTTCCGCTGACCAAAACAAAACCTGTATCCAAGGTGACATCTTCACCTGCATAAGGAACAGAACTCACGCCATAAATACGTTCATTGGCTTTTAATTCAAAGGATGGAGAATGAATTAAGCACGTGGTGAGTAAAACCAAATGTTGTTTGACCGATTTTTTTTTATTTCCTATAATCGGAGCTTGATGCAACAATGATAATTCATAACGCAAAGTCTTTACCTCTAACCATTGATCAAAACGGGTGTCGTACATCTGTGTGTTGTCAAAATCCATTTTGCGATGAAAACTCATTGCGCCAAACATAAAATTCCCATTAATCCCAAGAGACAATTGCTGCCCCATGTAATGGGTACTGTCCATACCGAATGAAAAACTTCTACCTCCCCCAAAAACAAATTGTTGTATTCCCCCTTCGCCACTGTGAAGAATGTCTCCAGACAAAGAATCATTCACTGTAAATGAATTGCCCATGTTGTAACCTACGCGACTATAATTGTTTATGCCAACGGCAAAACCGTATGGAGAGCCGCTGCGTTTAAATGCAAAAGC
>CANGVU010000194.1 GCA_947457325.1 Flavobacteriales bacterium
AATAACACCACAGTATTCTTCTTGAGCAATATACCAGGCATCACCGTGGGTAAGACTTACAATGTTAGAGTCAGACCAGTGCACAGCAGCGGAACCGTTGGACAGTGGGGTAGTGTGCAGTGTTTGAGAGTGGGGTCTCTGGGAATGAACCACCCCGCTTCTGCTGGCGCAGAACCACCCCTCCTATCTCTACGAGCAGGAGGGGAGATGGGGGCGCTTTATGCAATATACCCGAACCCCACATCTACAGGTAGTTTTGTTCTACATTACAACGGCCCAGGTAGGGGCGAATTGACATTCGCCCCAGATGCCACAACGGAACCGATCTTCGCCCCAGATGCCACAACGGAACCGACCTTCACGGAGGAATTGGTCATGATGGACATCACTGGCAAGATTGTCTTTAAAACCAACGTGGTGTTGAATGGTAATGTAGCTGAAATCCATTTTGGAGATTTGGCTGCTGGGCTGTATTTGGTTGATTTTGGTGGGGAGAGAACAAGGGTTCAGGTGGTGAGATAAAGATTTTACTGAATAGCGTCCTTTGCGAGATCTTTGCGTTTATGGCGTTAAAAAAATAAACGCCAAGCACGCCAAGATTGCGCAAGGTGCGCAAAGTGGATACTGAATGACATCCTTTTACTATGTGACAGGGATAAGTGTTATTTTTGTAAAATAAATCACGTTTTTGGCACTTATTCCTGTAATTCGTCCAAGAGTGATGTGTAACTGCATTGTGTATGACCCAACTCTTCCGAAAAATAATCAACGATCCCGTTTATGGTTTTATCACCATTCGCCATCCGTTTATTTTTCAACTCATCAATCATCCGGCTTTTCAGCGCCTTCGCCGCATCAGCCAGTTGGGCTTGAGCCACCTGGTTTATCCCGGTGCCATTCACAACCGTTTTCAACACGCCCTTGGCGCCATGCACCTGATGCAAAATGCCATCGATGAATTGCGTGTGCGCGGTGTCGAGATTAGCAAAGCTGAGGAAGAAGGTCTATTGGCTGCTATTCTCTTGCATGACATTGGCCACGGTCCCTACAGCCATGCCTTGGAACACAGCATCGTTGGAGGAGTGCACCATGAAGACATCAGCGCCGGTTTGATGGATCAAATGAACCACGATTTAAGCGGCGGCTTGCAATTGGCCATTGACATATTTAACAACCAATATCCCAAACCATTTTTGCACAGCTTGGTCAGTTCACAGCTGGACATGGATCGATTGGATTATTTGGCGCGTGATAGTTTTTTCTCTGGCGTGGTAGAAGGCCAAGTAGGCAGTGAGCGCATCATTAAGATGATGGATGTGGTGGATAATCAGGTGGTGGTGGAAGAGAAGGGGATTTACAGCATTGAGAAGTTCATTGTTGCCAGAAGATTCATGTACTGGCAAGTGTATTTGCACAAGACGGTGTTGAGCGCGGAGTATATGTTGGTCAACGTGCTCAAACGCGCCAAGGAGTTGGTAGAACAAGGGCAGACCGTTTGGAGCACCCCTGCATTGTCCTTCTTTTTACAACAAAATTTTACCAAACAAACTTTCTTCGAACACCCATTGGCCTTGTCCACTTTTTTGGAATTGGACGACCAAGATGTCCTCAGCGCATTGAAAGTTTGGCAACACCATGAGGATGTTGTTTTGCGCGAACTCTCACAAAAATTGGTACAACGTAAGTTGTTTAAAATACAAATTCACACCCAGCCCATCACGCCTGAAGATTTGCAGCAGCGCATCGCAACGGTTGCGGAGGCCAAGAACATTTCGCAGCATGAGGCATCCTATTTTGTAATGACGGGCGAGGCGGCCAATAGGGCTTACAGCCAAAGTGGAGACATCATATTGATCAAAATGAAAGACGGAAGTGTGCGCAATGCGGCTGAAGTCAGTGATCATCTCAGCTTGGCTCCCATGACACGCGAGGTACGCAAGTGGTTCGTGGCGCAATAAACCCCCTACCTTTGCGTTGATGAATCCAATGAAACCAAAGATATTGTGGGCGGATGATGAGATTGAATTGCTCAAACCGCATGTGCTGTTTTTAGAGCAAAAGGGATATGATGTAACAACGGTGAACAACGGCAGAGAGGCGGTGTCCTTGGTCAAGGAGCGCCATTTTGATTTGGTTTTTCTGGACGAGAATATGCCCGGTATTTCTGGATTGCAAGCCTTACAAGAAATCAAAGCCCATGATGCTGATTTGCCTGTGGTGATGATTACCAAGAGTGAGGAAGAACACATCATGGAGGATGCCATCGGCTCTAAGATTGCCGACTATTTGATTAAGCCGGTTAATCCCAATCAAATCTTGTTGAGTATCAAAAAGAATCTGGACGATAAGCGTTTGATTCAAGAAAAAACCACCCAGGATTACCGCCAAGAATTCAGAGAAATATCCATGCAGCTCAGCCAAAGCATGCCAGCTGATGGTTGGAAAGACTTCATGAAAAAATTGGTATATTGGACAACAGAGTTGGCGCAGACCAATGAGGAATCCATGAAGGAAATTTTGCAGACGCAAAAGATCGAGGCCAATCAACAGTTTGTCAAGTTTTACGAGCAACGATATTTGGATTGGATCAACGCCAAAGTGGAAGCTCCGGTGATGTCGCACACGTTGTTCAATAAGAAAATCAAATCATTGGTTCAGCCCGGACAACCCTTGTACTGGGTGGTCATTGACAATTTGCGTTATGACCAATGGAAGATCATCGCTCCTTTCTTAAAAGACCTTTACCGCACAGAAGAGGAAGATATTTATTACTCTATTTTACCCACAGCCACCATGTATGCGCGCAATGCCATGTTCTCCGGTTTGCTGCCTTCCGAGATGCAAAAGCTGCATCCCCAATGGTGGAAAGATGAGGATGAAGAGGGTTCAAAGAATGAACATGAGCATGACTTCCTTCAGGCGCAATTGAAGCGTTTGGGAATGAATATCAAAACCAGTTACCACAAAGTAGTGCAGAATCAGTTTGGTAAAAAATTGGTGGATCAAATCTCCAACTTGAAGCAAAATGATTTGAACGTTATTGTGTACAATTTTGTGGATATGCTGAGCCATGCACGCAGTGAGATGGAGGTGATTAAAGAGTTGGCAGAAGATACACCCGCTTATTTATCCTTGACCAAATCTTGGTTTGAGCATAGTCCACTGCGTGAGATGTTGGAGAAGATGGCCGAGCAAAAGGCGCGTGTCATCATCACCACAGACCACGGGACGGTGAGGGTGGAAGACCCCATCAAGATTGTGGGTGATAAGGCAACCAACAATAATTTGCGTTACAAGGTTGGAAAAAATTTGAACTATAATGCAAAGGATGTTTTTGAAGTAAAGGATCCTGCTGCTGCCCATTTGCCAAGGCCACAGTTGAGCAGTTCATACGTCTTTGCCAAGTCCAAAGGATATTTTGTTTATCCCAATAACTACAACCATTTTGTTACCCACTTCCGCAATACCTTCCAACATGGCGGCATTAGTTTGGAAGAGGTGTTGATTCCATTTGTTGTATTACAAGCCAAATGATCCAGTTTGAATATTCCCTTGATCAAATAACGTCAGTGGCCCAATCGCTGATTGCGCAACTACCGTCTAAGGCCGTTGTGTTGTTGGATGCGGAGATGGGAACAGGAAAAACCACATTGATATCTCAAATTCTAAAACAATGGGGGATTCATGAGGTGAGCAGCCCCACTTACAGCATTTGCAATGTTTACCAAACTTCTTGTGGGCAGACGGTTCATCATTATGATTTGTACCGCATAAAGAATGCAGAAGAGTTATTGGAGATAGGTTTCCAGGACCTGCTGGAAACGGCCGACTATCATTTTATAGAGTGGCCAGCCTTGGGAGAGCATTTCTATGAATCTCCCATTACATGGCAAATTAGCCGGAATGAAGACCTCAGAATCCTGACGATTCTGTGATCATCCAAAACATGCAGATGTATTACTTTTGTACCTTTATTGAACAATGAACAAGAACAACTATTGTGTGATCATGGCGGGTGGAATCGGCTCTCGATTCTGGCCCATGAGTCGCACTG
>CANGVU010000195.1 GCA_947457325.1 Flavobacteriales bacterium
ATTGACTTCCGGTAATCCTTTGCCTTTCAATCGCAATATTTTTCCACTCTGCGTTCCTGCATCAATTTTGATTTGCGCCTTTCCTTTTACCAAGGGAACTTCGACAGACGCACCCAATGCGGCATCCGCAAAGTTGATATACAAATCATGGTAAAGATTGATGCCGTCTCGCTTGAGGGTTGCATGTTCCTCTTCCTCAATTTGTACCAAAAGATCACCAGGAACTCCTCCAAATGGTCCAGCATTTCCTTTGCCGGATACATTCAACGTCATTCCCTCACCAACGCCCGCTGGGATGTTAATCTCAATCAATTCCTCCTCGCGCTTTTGGCCATTGGCATCTGCATCTTTGGGTTTGCTTTTCACTGATTTCCCAGCTCCATTACAAACATGACATGTGGTTGCAGTTTGCATGGCGCCCAAAATGGTTTGTTGCACACGGCGAATTTGTCCACTTCCTTTACAAGTTCCGCAGGTATCGTAGCTGACCCCCTCCGCGTTTACCATCTTATACACTTTCACCTTCTTGGTTACCCCAAAGGCGATCTCCTCCAAATTTAATTTTACTTTGATGCGCAAGTTGCTTCCCTTGACACGACGACTGCCTCCGCTTCTTCCTCCACCGCCAAATGCTTGTCCGAAAATATCACCGAAGTTGGAGAAGATGTCATCCATGTTCATGCCGCCTCCGCCACCACCACCAAAGCCTCCGCCCATTCCGGCGTGACCAAATTGATCGTAGCGGGCCTTCTTCTCAGGATCACTTAATATTTCATAAGCCTCTGCAGCTTCCTTGAATTTGTCTTCAGCCGATGCGTCATCTGGATTTTTATCCGGATGATATTTAATAGCCAATTGACGGTAGGCCTTTTTGATTTCCGCCTCCGACGCACCTTTTGAAACGCCCAATACTTCGTAATAATCTCTCTTTGCCATGGCTTATGATCCTACCGCTACCTTAGCGTAGCGAATAACTTTTTCGTTTAAACTATATCCTTTCTCAACGGTGTCCAAAACTTTTCCTTTAAGATCTTCAGTTGGCGCTGGAATCTGGGCGATGGCTTCATGCATATCACTATTGAAAACATCACCATTGCTTTCAATGGCTTTTAGACCATGCTTTTCCAAACCGTTTTTAAGTCCCAAGTGAATCAAAGAAAAACCTTCCTTGATGGCTTGGATATCCTCCAATGTTTCATTGGCTTTGATGGCCCTTTCAAAATTGTCCAAAATGGGCAATAGGTCTTTGATCACTCCCTGAGCGGCAGTGGCGAGGAGCTCTCTTCTTTCCTTGGCTTGATTTCTTCTGAAATTGTCGAAATCAGCTGCCAAATAGTAGTATTTGTTTTTCCAATCCTCCTGTGCTGCTTGTTCCGCTGCAACAGCATCTTGCTCGTTGTTCTCTTCGGTGGGATTGCTTTCATTGGTATCATCAGATGAATTCTCAACAACTGGGTTGTTTTCGTTTTCCAATGGGTCAGGATTTTTTTCGTTTTCTGTATTCATACTCCACTATTTTTTTGGCTCACAACAAAATTGTTACCACAATGAAATGGGCGACAATCTGTCAGAGGATGCAAAGGTAAGGACAAAAAAAATCCCGACGATTTGTCGGGATTGAATGTTTTCAAGTCAGAATTAAAATTTGGCGACAAATTCATCTAGCTTCATGTGAAGCTCCATGCCACGAAGATTTTTACCTACGATCACTCCATTTTCATCAATCAAAAAGCTCATGGGTATGCTGCTTACTCCGTACAATTGCCCTGCGGCATTGTCCCAACCTTTTAAATCGCTCACATGGTATTTCCATAACAATCCGTCCTTTTCAATGGCTTGCTTCCAAGGTTCCATAGTTTTATCAAAACTTACTGAAAATACCTCAAAACCTTTGGCAGTTTTGAAAGAAGCTTTGTTGTACTTGTTGTATGCAGAAACAACATTTGGATTTTCTCTTCTGCAAGGTCCGCACCATGAAGCCCAGAAATCAATCAAAACCATTTTGCCGCGCAAAGACGAAAGTTTGATTTTCTTTCCATCCACGCCAGCCATATCAATTTCTGGAGCTTGGTCACCAATTCCGGTGCCGATTTTGTTTGTTTTCTCAACGATTGTTGTTGTGTTTTCTGTTGCTTTAAAGGACAATACAGAAACGCCTATGACAACAACGCTTAATGCTAAAATGATCTTTTTCATGGTTTTGATTCTTTTCAAATGTAATGATTTTCCCATTGCCAAAGACAATGCCAAAATCATTTTTAGTTAATCAATGCGTCTGATTTCTGCACCCAATGCGGTGAGACGACTTTCAATGTCTTGGTAGCCTCTATCAATTTGCTCAATATTTTGGATAACGCTTTTCCCTTTGGCACCGAGTGCAGCAATCAACAAGGCCACTCCAGCTCTGATATCGGGTGAAGACATGGTAACACCCTTAAGCGTTGATTTTCTATCTAGCCCGATTACAGTGGCACGGTGGGGGTCGCACAAAATAATCTGAGCTCCCATGTCAATCAATTTATCGACAAAGAACAAACGGCTCTCAAACATTTTCTGGTGAATCAAAACGGAACCGCGTGCCTGCGTTGCAGTGACCAGTGCTATGGATATCAAGTCAGGTGTAAATCCAGGCCATGGCGCGTCAGAGATTGTCATGATGGAGCCATCAATAAAACTTTCAATTTCGTAATGCTCTTGAGCGGGAATGTGCAAATCGTCTCCATTGACCAATTCCATTTGAATACCCATCCTTCTAAAAATTTCAGGAATGATGCCCAAGTGGGGATAGCCTACATTTTTTATGGTAATGTCTCCTTGGGTCATGGCCGCCATTCCTATGAACGACCCAATTTCAATCATATCCGGCAAGCATCGGTGTGTGCATCCCTTTAAGCTTTCCACTCCTTCAATGATTAAAAGGTTGGAACCAATGCCTTCAATTTTCCCACCCATGGAATTGATCATCTTACACAATTGCTGCAAGTATGGTTCACACGCTGCGTTGTAGATTGTTGTTGTGCCTTGTGCCAGAGCTGCGGCCATCACGATATTGGCTGTTCCGGTTACGGACGCCTCGTCCAGAAGCATGTAGGTTCCTTTTAGCTCCTTGGCTTCTACACTGTAAAAATGATCATTGGCGTCGTAGTTGAATTTTGCACCAAGATTGATGAATCCTTGGAAATGCGTGTCCAATCGACGTCTTCCAATTTTGTCTCCACCAGGCTTTGGGATGTATCCCACACCATAGCGCCCCAACATTGGACCTACCATCATGATGGAACCACGCAATTTGGCTGCTTTGGTCTTGTACTCAGCGGTTGTCAAATAGTTCAAATCAACTTCTGCCGCTTCAAAAGCGTAATGTCCCTTACCCAATTTTTCAACCTTTACACCTACATCTTGAAGCAGGTCGATCAATTTTAATACATCGATGATCTCAGGGATGTTTGAAATTTCAACACGCTCTGGGGTAAGCAGCACTGCGCATAGAATTTGCAAAGCTTCATTCTTTGCCCCCTGCGGGATAACTTCACCATGTAATTTGTGACCTCCGATGATTTCAAATTTTGCCGACATAATTCTTCTAATTTGATGGCAAGAAAATCAAGAATCCATCATGTTTGATAAAACAAAAAAGGATTTATTGACATTGAATAGCCAACAATGTTTTGCATTTCAAAGGTATTTACGACCTTTGCCGCATGTCAGTAAATAAGGAAGTCAGACGGGTTACTACACACACCCTGCACGAGATGAAAGTTCGTGGAGAGAAAATCAGCATGCTCACCGCTTATGATTTTACCATGGCCAGCATCATTGATGCCGCGGGGATTGATGTGATTTTGGTAGGGGATAGTGCATCCAACGTGATGGCAGGTCATGAGACCACGTTGCCCATCACGTTAGATCAAATGATTTATCACGCGGCTTCAGTGGTTCGCGCTTGTCAACGCTCATTGGTGGTTGTGGATATGCCCTTTGGCTCTTATCAGGGCAATTCAAAAGAGGCTTTGAATTCAGCCATCAAAA
>CANGVU010000196.1 GCA_947457325.1 Flavobacteriales bacterium
AATTGCATCTATGCTGCCCATTGCCCTTGCCAATTTCTTGGCAACCGTCTCTCCCACGTGTCGAATACCGAGGCCAAATAACACCCTTTCGAAAGGCACTTCTTTCGAATGAATGAGTGATTTCTTCAAGTTCTCGATGGTCTTGGATTGTAAGGATCGCTTTCGAAACTCTTGAGCACCGTCATCCAAGGTTGCGTATTCAAATCCTACCAGACGATCCAAATCCAAGTGGTACAAATCAACAACATTCTTTATCAGTCCTTCTTTAAAAAAGGCTGTCAAAGTCTCAACTCCCCAGCCCTCTAAATTCATAGCCTTGCGAGAAACAAAATGCTCCAATTTACCAATCATTTGTGGCTGACAACCATCCGAATTGGGACAATAATGTTGCGCCTCACCTTCCTCTCTCACCAACTCGGTTTGACATTCAGGACAACGTTGAATATAAACGTGGAAATCTCGATTCCCTCTTGGTTGATCCAAATCAACAGCAATCACTTTTGGAATAATCTCCCCGCCTTTTTCAATCCAGACAAAATCCCCTTCTCTGATGTCCAATTTTTCAATCTGATCGGCATTGTGCAACGAAGCGCGTTTTACAGTTGTTCCTGCAAGAAAAACAGGGACCAGATTGGCTACAGGTGTGATGGCTCCTGTTCGGCCTACTTGATAGGTGATTTTTTCCAGACGTGTTGAAACGCGTTCTGCTTTGAATTTGTAGGCAATGGCCCAACGAGGACTTTTGGCCGTCATACCCAACTCATCCCAAGCTTGCAGGCTGTTGACTTTTATAACAATGCCATCAATATCAAAAGCCAAATCATTGCGATGAATATCCCAATGATGAATAAACTCCATAACATCGTTGGTAGATGAGACGCGCTGAATCATTTTTATTTCCGCTAAGGGGACCGAGAAGCCCCAGCTTCCTGCTTTCATCACTTGTTCATAGTGGGTATTGGCCACCATTTCATCACAAAGCACAAAATACATCATGGCGCGCAATGGACGCTTGGCCACCTCACGGCTATCCAATTGTTTCAATGTCCCAGCTGCTGTGTTCCGGGGATTGGCATACAACTCCAACCCTTGCGCGGAACGCTCTTGGTTCATCCTTTCAAAATCTGCCTTGGGTAGAAAAATCTCACCTCTGATTTCAAATGAGCTGGGATAATCTCCTTGAAGTTGTAAAGGAATATTTTTAATGGTCTTGACATTGGCGGTAACGTCTTCACCTTGCGTTCCGTCTCCACGGGTCAATGCCCTTACCAAGATTCCGTGCTCATAGAACAATGAAATGGCGATGCCGTCATATTTCAACTCCATGACCAATTCAGTTTCTGTCTTGCCCAGACCCTCCTGCACACGCTGCAACCAATCACTAATCTCTTGCTCTGAGTAGGTATTGGACAAGGATAACATGGGACGAACATGCGCCACTTTCTCAAACTTTTGAGTAAGATCCGATCCCACCCGTTGGGTTGGAGAATTGGACAAACGCCAATCAGGATGAAATGCTTCCAAAGCTTCCAACTCACTCATCCACTCATCAAATTGTTGATCAGAGATGGTGGGTTGGTTCAGCACATAGTAGCGGTGATTGTGCTCATGCAACAACGCTGAGAGTTCCTTGATTCTTTCCTGCGACATGTATCCTTGACTTGAAGAAACAAAGGTAATCTTTTATGTGCTTTGTGCATCAAGCATCCCATTCTTGCTGTGCTTTGGAGAATTGGGTTAAAAAATGATTTTTCCAACTCACATTGTTTTGAGGCAAACGCGAAAGCACTTCTTTAAAATTCTGGCATTTGGCGGAGAGGAAGTTCCTCATTTTCTGCTGTTCATCTTCTGCTATTGCGCAAAAGGCTTTGAGAATTTGCCAGTCAAAGACGTCCAATTGCTCCACGATTTGCCAACGGTGTGTTGGTCCATTCATCACGTGCCAACGTCCGTCTTTCATGGGATGAATGAAACATTGCCCGCCCATAAAAGCCAAGCAGCCTTTTTCGCGTTGGTATTGATTGGATTGCCATGCAACAAATTGCGCATGGGAGGTGTCTTGAAGGTAGTAAGGTAGGTTTTGCATGGTGTTATTATTTTGAGCAAAACTCACCTTCAAGATTGTAATCAATTTACAACGTGAAATTTAATTTTAAGTTATATTCGCAGGGTATGAAAAATTCGGATTTAAATCGGTCTTTGTTTGTGAAGTTTAGGAGCAATGCTATTGCCGTATTGTTTTTCCTGCTTTCATCTCCAATGATTTATGCGCAATACTCACCAGAAACTGCTTTGGATATCAGTGGGTGTGGCTATGCCAATCTAGGGGACGCGGGAGCAACAACAGCTCCAGCCAATGTTCCGCCCCCTAACTGTGCCACCAAGAATGGAAATGCAGATGTCATTTGGAATACTTTCACCGTAACGGGACCTATTCAACTTACAGCCTCTGGTGCAGGTCTTGCTGGAGCTTTGAATGACGTAGGTATGGCTGTTTATACATTTGATGGCACCAACTATGTTTTAGAAGCTTGCAATGATGATGCTGGTCTCGGTTTTTACCCCTTGATTGACATCAATCAAGATGCGGACCCCAATGCACCAGATGTAAATGTTGCAATAGGTACAGTCCTTTACATCTCTACGTGGGATTATGGAAACAATACAGACGGCCCATACGTTGTTCAAACTTCAGGCTGCGGCACACCAACCATTTATTACGTTGACAGCGACGGGGACAGCTATGGTGATGAAAGCTCTCCTGCTTGTGATTGCACAGGAACACCACCTGCTAACAGTGTTACCCAAGGCGGTGATTGCAATGACAATTGCGATATCGTTTGGGAAGGGATGGCCTGTGATGATGGCAATCCAAGCACAACAGGAGATGTAATAGTAGATCCGACTTGTACTTGTGAAGGCTCCTTACCAGTAGTTAACGCATGTATTTCCACAGGTGCTGAAAACTATACCTTTACGCCAAGCAATGCGCTAACGGCTCCAGTAGTCGGTTCCAATGTTCAAATTTGCTACTCCATTGATTGGGTTCAAGGAACGGGTTCATGGATGGATGGTATCCAATTTCAATTGGGTCCAGGATTTTCTAATATTGTTGGGGTTTCAGGTCCTTCAAATTGCAGCCCCTTTGGTGGCGGAAGTTGGGTTTATAGTACAACTATTAGTCCTTCCTCTGTATGTGCTTTACCAATAACAGATGACTTGTCTGCAACAAATAATACTGTTGGTTACTACTATGATACTGGAACCGGAAATCCAGGAAACAATTTTGGAGACCCAGGTAGTTGCCTATTTTCTGCGTGTATAAGTGCTACAATAAACAGTGTGAATCCTGCCGATTTAACCATCAATACGTATAGCTCTGGTGATGACTATTTTGGTAGCTACAATGCATGCGGATCATGTACACCTCAGGCATATCCCTATCCACCAGCAAGTACTGGAACAGGCCCCTGCAATCTTCAATTGTCCGCTTGCATAGTACCCTCTTTGTGCGATAATACTTCAGGTTTAATCACGATTGATCAAACCAACCTGAATTACGCCACTTTTTATAATGCACCTGCAACAGGTGATTTGATTATTGCAGTCAATGGTGTAACGGAACAAACAATCCCAGCTCCATTTGCAACTAGTCCAATTCCCCTCAATTTCGATACCTACGCTGTAGGTGACGGAACTACTTCACTTGCAGTAACCGCTTATTTCACCGATGATCCTGGCTGCACAGCCACCTCCAACATGATTTCCCCTGAAGCCTGTGGATGTCGCGTTGAGGTAGATGCCATGAACCTGTCTTGCAGCCCTATCAACCCTGATGGTTACATAGTGGAATTTGACCTCAATAACGTGAATGCCATTCCTACAGGTTCTCATGTTGAAATCTCTTTTGTTGGCTCTCCTGGTAATGATTGGGAATCACCAGCGGTAACAGGCCCAGCTGACATTGCCCTAATCAATACTTTGCCCGCTACTTTTGGTACTTTAACGCC
>CANGVU010000197.1 GCA_947457325.1 Flavobacteriales bacterium
TGCGCCATTCAAACATCCTGATATTAGGGATGTCAACTTTGATGGATGGCCTGATTTGATTATTCCCAAGCAAGAAAATGCCCAAGCAGGAAATGATTATTTTGCTTTCAATAAGGAGAAAGGTAAATTCATGAAGTTGACCATTTCTAATTTGGGTGATCTTCAAATTGATTATGTGAATCAAGAGATTTCTGGCAATTATCATGAATACGCATTTCCAGCCACTGCTCCAATTGCTAAAGTTGATGTTGTCTTGAAAGGGCCCAGTTGGAAGAACAGAAAATTGAGCCGCAAATCCCTCATTGCTCCTGTTTTGCCTGTTTTAGAGAAAAAAAGAATGGAAGATTTTCGAATGGTAACCAAGGATTTTATCATTGAGTTGTGGACGACAAATGCATCGGATCAAATCACTTTGAATGTTTCGTCTGGAGGATATGCTCAGAAGTTGAAAATCATACAGGCTTCAAATGGAGCTTTGGTTTATGAGCATTTTGTACAAGGCAATGTATTGGAGGAAATTGGAATGCACCGCGATTTCTTGGTGGTAAAAGATTACAACGGAGACGGAATTGAGGATGTTTATTTTCCAAGATTGAATCCCCGCGAGAAGGATCGCTTTTCACTGTCTGATTGGAGTAGTGATGGACTGCATTATTATTCGACCATTGATTTTTCCTATGCACAATTAATCAAGAAGTATCAGCCCAAAATACCTTATTTGGGTTGGGTAGAATGGGAAGATTACAATTTGGATGGCCATATAGATTGGCGTGTGCTTGGACTTAATGACCGATGGATGTATTACACATGGAACAAACAAACATCAGCGTATGAGACCTGCTCATCTTTGAATGAGATGGATTATTGTGTTGTTGTATCCGAAGAACGTAAAGGCATGTATTGGAAATCTGCAGAGAGTGTTTTGGGCATCAAAACCAAGCCAACGTTTTATTGTACTTTGGAAGGGGAAATAATCCCGGATCGTGCATGGTTGAAAACACATAAGCAAGGCAATACCCTGGATTGTGTAGATTGGTCAAAAGGTAGTTGGGTCGTAAGCGGCAAGAAGTATTACTAATCTATCTTGGGAACCTTCTGTTCACGTTTGAATCGTCCCAACACTTCAACATGCGAGGTATGAGGGAACTGGTCTATCAAACTCCATTTCTCTAATTGGTAACCATTGGCTTCCAATGTTTCTGTATCACGGGCAAAAGTGGCAGGGTTGCAAGAAATGTAAACGATGTAGTTGGCATTTAAGTCAATAACCTTTCGCAATGTTTTTGGTGCAATTCCTGCACGAGGGGGATCCATCATTAGGACCTGCAATTGATTTTGATAGTGTGGTTGTTCTAGTAAAAATTTGCCTACATCAGTAGCAAAGAAAGTCAGATTTTCGATGTTGTTCCTTGCCGCGTTTTCTTTGGCATTTTCAATGGCTTTAGGCTCGATGTCTACTCCTATGACCTCATTGAATCCAGCCTTTTTAAGCAGTTGAGAGATGGTGCCCGTTCCGCAGAACAAATCCAAGATGGTTCCTGATTGGCCCACTTCTTTTACATAGTCAATGGCTTTGGCATAAAGTCGTTCGGCACTTTTGGGGTTGGTTTGAAAGAAACTTTTCATGCTGATTTCAAACTGCAATCCCAAAATGTCTTCCGTGATTTTATCCCTTCCAAAGAGTATGCGGTGTTCTCCATTCAATGGATCTACACGGTCTCCCGTATCATTGTTGATGGTGTGAATCACACCGGCCAAACGTTCGCCAAGAATGTCCTTTAACAGTTTTACCCAACCCTCCGAATCAAATTTTTCTATGCCCTCATCTGTTGTCACCAAATTCAACAAGATTTGGTCTTGTAGATAGCTTTTCCGGGCAACCAAATAGCGATAAAAACCATGTCGCTGGGGTGGATGCCACGCCGGCAATTGACTTTTAATACACCAATCTTCTATTCTTTTCAAATTGCCCTCAAGATCAGCATCAAGTAATCCTGAATCTTTGTGCAATGATTCAACAATCCACCAAGTTCCCTTTTTCTTGAATCCCAATGCAAAATCATCAACGGTATCATTTTTTTCTTTGTCCCAACGAATGACAGAAAAACTGTATTCCATCTTGTTGCGATAATGCCACAAGGAAGGTGATGCCAAGTACGTGTCAAATCGTGGCGCTGCTTCTATTTTTCCAATGCGATTCAACAATTGAAGTACTTCATTTTGTTTGAATTGTTGTTGTTCGCCATAAGGCAAAGTGGCGTATGGTGCACCTGGAATCGCCTGATACGGTATTTCAATTTCAATGGGAGAGGGATGCAAAAGTGCAATGTCCCTGGCCTCAATGTGTCGTCTATCTATTTTGGTGATTTGGACTTGTCTTGTCTGGCCTTTGATGGCGTTCTCGATGAAAATGGGAACTCTACCATCTGGCAAATCGGTCCATACAATGCCATTTCCACCAAAAGCCATTTCATCGATTTCAACTTCAAGCACATCTCCTTTTTTGAAAGGCAAATGTTTTGGATTAATCTTTTTACTCATGTCCAACCCTCCTTTGTTTTGCGGCTTCATAGATGAGCATGCCTGCAGCAACAGATACGTTTAATGAAGTGGTCTTTCCGGTCATAGGTATATTCACCAAATCTTCAACTGCTTTTAAAGCTGCCCTGGAGAGTCCTTTTTCTTCATTGCCCATGACAATGCACAATGGCAAAGTCATGTTGCATTGCTCAGGAAATACATTTCCTTTTTCAGTGGCAGCGATGCATTTGACCCCCATACTCTGCAATATGAATATTGCATCGGCGGCCATTTTTGTTTTGCACACCGGCAAATACATCAATGCGCCAGCACTTGTTTTTACAGCATCTTCATTGATGGGAGCGCTTCCAGATTCCGTTAAGATGATGGCATGAGCACCCATGCATTCTGCTGTTCTGGCGATGGCACCTACGTTTCTTACATCCGTTAAACTGTCCAATAATAAAAGCAATGGTGTTTCTCCATTTTCAAAAACTTGACTTACAATTTCTTCCAGGTTGCCAAAAGTAACAGGGGAAAGAAATCCTATTATGCCCTGGTGATTCTTGGTGGAAATGCGCTGTAATTTTTCAATGGGCACGTATTGAAAAGGAATGTTGTTTTCCTGAATCAATCCCATTGTCTTTTGAAACAACTCGCCTTTCAGGCCGCGTTGAATAAGTACTTTCTCTACCTGCTTTCCGGATTCTATTGCTGCTTCAATGGCGTGAAAGCCGATGATGAGTGCATTGTTATTTTTTGGTCCTTGGTGTTTCATTTGAAAATCCTCCCTTGTCGCCATTGTGAAACTTGAAATTCCCAATGAGCGCGGTATTGCTCGTTTCTTTTTAAAATAAAAATCTCTCCCCATAATGGATGTTGCTTGCGTTCGAATGCGAATTGCAATTGACCGGTTTCCAATGTGTAGGACCAGATTTCAAGGTTGTTTTCTAAATCAATTTTTTCTGGATGTCCAAATACGAGGTAAATCATACCTCTGTCTGTTTTCCATCCTTCGGCATAACTGGTGAAATGATAGTTGGCATCCCATACACGCTGGTAATAGGTCTTGATAAGTCCGCGCGCTTTTTCTTTACCACCAGCGGATTGAATCCAAAATTTCTCCATGGCATTTTCAGGGCCATCTGTTGATTTGGCTATTTTGTCATACTCTTCTTTCGAACACAGATAACGCATGGGACCTGCCATTTCATTGGTTGTTACCCATTCTGGATATTGAGGATGAATGTTGGCATCCATGGCGTAAATTATATCCTTAATAGATTGCGCACTGTCTTTGTTAAAAATGTAGGCTCCTGCTTGTGTTTTAATGCTGTCACCAGAAATATTTTCATAAGCATCTGGCACATAGGGTGGATTGGTTGAGAAGGGTGGGGAAGGAAGTTTATCGGACAAGGGAGCAAAAACAGCTTTCCCTTTACCTGAACGAATCAGCGTTTTACCAGCTTCCAAAAAATGGGTTTGTAAA
>CANGVU010000198.1 GCA_947457325.1 Flavobacteriales bacterium
TGTAACAGTACTCGTTGGTTACTACAATGAAAAACCATTTGAAGTCAATGGATTGGTTCATGGAAAAATAACCCGTGCACCCATGGGATGGGATGGCTTTGGCTATGATCCTGTTTTTGTTCCCAACGCTAGTTCAAGAACGTTTGCTGAAATGTCCAATGAGGAAAAAAATATGCTGTCACATCGAGCCAATGCACTGCATCATTTGATGGTTAAAATCAAAAGTTTTGGCTAAGGGATTTTGGCGTAATTTGCACACCCAAACCATTTTAATATGAGAAATTACTTGGAGTTTGAATCACCAATCAAGGAATTGAATGAACAGATTCAAAAGTTAAAAGATAGCGCTGCAAAAACGGGAGTGAATGTGGATACAGCCGTTCATGAATTGGAGAGAGCGCTTGAAGAGAAGACAAGGGAAATATACAAGAATCTGGATCCTTGGCAACGTGTTCAATTGAGCCGTCATCCAGATAGACCCTATGCCTTGGAATACATAGAAGCCTTAACAGAGGGTACTTGGATCGAGTTGCACGGCGATCGCACGGTGAAAGACGACAAGGCCATGATAGGTGGATTTGGATTGGTGGAAGGGCAATCCATTATGTTCATTGGGCAACAAAAGGGTGTAAATACCAAGATGCGCCAATACAGAAACTTTGGAATGGCCAATCCTGAAGGTTACAGGAAAGCCTTACGGTTGATGAAGTTGGCTGAGAAGTTTAACAAACCTATTGTAACACTCATTGACACTCCTGGTGCATTTCCAGGATTGGAAGCAGAAGAGAGAGGGCAAGGAGAGGCTATTGCGCGTAATTTGTTTGAAATGATGCGTCTTAAAGTTCCTGTTATCTGTATTATAATTGGTGAGGGTGCTTCAGGTGGAGCACTGGGAATCGGTATTGGAGATAAGGTATTGATGATGGAGAACACATGGTACAGTGTTATTTCCCCAGAGTCATGCTCTTCTATTTTATGGAGAAGCTGGGATCATAAGATTACTGCTGCAAAAGCGCTGAAATTAACAGCGGAGGACATGCACAATAATGGATTGGTAGATGGCATTATCAGAGAGCCACTGGGAGGTGCTCACGCCAATCACACTGAAGCTGTGGAAATTCTGAAATCAGTGATTTTAGAAGCAATTCAGGAGCTTTCTGCGCTTGAGACCAATCAAAGGACGGAAATTCGAATTGAAAAATTCTGCGATATGGGCAGATTTGTTGAACCAGAGGTACAATAACTTGTTAAAAAAATAACAATCTTCCGATGCTCTACTATCATTATTAATGTAATTTCGCAAACGATAAAGAAAAGAAAATGAAAAAAAATTATTTGTTCCTGGCTTCGACAGTAGCCATCGCAATGTTCGTTCTTTCTGCTTGTTCCAATATCGGTTCAATGCAAAAGAGAATGGCAGAATTTAATGCTAAAGTCAACCCAGATCCTCTTGAGGTGCATGGAGATACAGTAGCAGTATCCATCTCTGGAAAATTTCCAGCTAAATTTTTTGCCAAGAAGGTAGCCGTTGTGGCTTCTCCTGTTTTGGTTTATGGTTCAAGTGAAGTGAAATTGAAAGACAAACAGTTCCGCGGAGAAGCCGCTCCTGGAAATGGAGATGTTATCCCTTTTGAAACAGGTAAAACTTTCAATTATTCTGACAAGTTTGCTTACGCTCCATCTATGCAAAGCAGCAATTTGAAATTGCGCATGGTTGGTTCTCAAGGTACCAAGACGGTAAACTTACCAGAAGTTGATTTGGCAAAGGGTGTTATCACTACTTCATATTTGGTGAACAAGAATGAAGGCAAGGTGATGTCATCAACGGATAAATTTGTTCGCTCAACTTCTGACTCCTTTGAGGCTGAAATCTTGTTTGATTACAACAGTGATAAAATTCGTCCAACAGAATTAAAAGATGCGGACATCAACGCTTTGGTTGAGTTTTTGTCTAAAACTATGCCTGCTAACCCACGCATGAAAATCACCAATATTGAAGTACAATCATACGCTTCTCCTGAGGGTGAGATTTTCTTGAACAATGATTTGGCAACAGGTCGCGGTGATGCTGGTAAAACAGTTTTGATGGATCTTTTGAAAAAGAACAAATTAGATGCTCAGTATGGTTCAATGATTCAGTTAAATCCTAAAGGTGAGGACTGGGCTGGCTTCAAAGCAGCAATGGAAAAATCAGCCATCGAAGACAAAGATTTAATCATCCGCGTTTTACAGCGCACTACAGACCTAGAGGCGCGTGAGCAAGAAATAAAGAATATTTCCAAGACTTATCAAGAAATTGAAAAGGTTATTTTCCCTGGTCTTCGTCGTTCTGTTATTCGTGTAAACTATACATTGGAGGGTTACTCTGACCAAGAATTGAAAACCATGGCTTCAAACCCTTCAAGCTTGAAGTATGAAGAGTTGATGAGAGCTGGTGGTTTGGTTTCAGATTTGAACACCCAAGTAGCTGTTTACAAAGAAGCATCGATGAAGTCTGATGCAGATTACAGAGCGTATAACAACTTGGGTGTTGCTTACTACAATCAAGGTAAGACGGCTGATGCAAAAACACAATTTGAAAAGGCATATACCATGACCAAAAACGCTGAAACAGCATGTAATTTCGGTTTGGTTACGCGTTTGGGTGGTGACATGAAGAAAGCCAATGCATTGCTTAATGAAAGTGGTTCATCTGAAGCCAAGTTCAACATGGGTGTTGGAATGATCATGGCCGGTAATTACGGCGCAGCCATCAACAACATGGGTAACAACAAAACATTTAATACCGCATTAGCAAGATGCTTGAACAAAGATTTCTCAGGTGCTAAGGCTGATTTGGATGCTTGTAACAACGACAACAACAGTGCAATGGGCTATTATTTGAGAGCTATTGTAGGTGCGCGTTTGAATGATGCCAACATGGTAAAAGAGAGTTTGGCTAAAGCCATTGAGAAAGATGGTAAATTGGCTGAGAAAGCTAAGTCTGATTTGGAATTCAGAAATTTCCAAGGAAATTAATTCATAACGTAAAATGAACTAAAAAGAGGCTTCGGCCTCTTTTTTTGCGCAAAAAAAAAGGTTGTCAAAAATGACAACCTGAAAAACATTCCCAATGAAAGATTACATCATTTGTTTGATGCTCATTGCTACTTTTGATTTTAATTCATTGCGCTTTACGATGTAATCCAAGAATCCATGTTCCAAAACGAATTCTGAGCTCTGAAATCCTTCAGGCAAATCTCTGCCGATGGTTTCTTTTACAACGCGAGGTCCTGCAAAACCAATCAACGCCTTGGGTTCAGCGATGTTGATGTCACCAAGCATGGCAAAGGAAGCTGTAACGCCTCCGGTTGTAGGATCCGTCAAAAACGAGATATATGGTAGATGATGGTCTGCAAGCTGAGTCAACTTAGCAGAGGTTTTGGCCATCTGCATCAAAGAGAATCCAGCTTCCATCATACGTGCACCGCCACTTTTTGAAATACAAATGAAAGGGCATTTTTCTTCAATCGCTTTGTCAACTCCTCGAGCAAATTTTTCACCTACGACGGAACCCATGGATCCGCCGATGAAGCCAAAATCCATGCAAGCAATGACAGCCTTTTGTCCTTCAATTTTGCCCAAACCAACGCGCAAGGCGTCCTTTAGTCCGGACTTGGCTATGGTGGTTTTAATTCGATCTTTATAAGCCTTGGTATCGGTAAATTCCAATGGATCCGCACTAATCAGATGCGATGCAACTTCTGTATATTCATTTTCATCAAAAAGAATTGAAAAGTATTGACGCGAGTTTATTTTCTCATGGTATTCACAAGATGCACAAACCCAGTCATGTTCTGCATGTTGCTCACTGGTTACGACGTGCTTACACTCGGGACATTGATACCACAACCCCTCAGGGATTTCTTTCTTCTCCTGACTTTGGGTGGTTATCCCCTTTTTCATTCTTTTGAACCAACTCATCTTATCCTAGATTAAGGCCCAAA
>CANGVU010000199.1 GCA_947457325.1 Flavobacteriales bacterium
AGAAAGCACCAATCTTTTCACCATTTGCCAATGGAGTTAAGAATTTTTGTTTTTGTTCTTCATTTCCAAAAGCCTCTAAACCCCAAGTCACAAGACTGTTGTTAACGGACATACATACCGAAGTAGATGCATCGATTTTCGAAATTTCTTCCATCGCCAATACATAACTCAAAGTATCCATTCCGGAACCGCCGTACTCGGGGCTAACCATCATTCCCATGAATCCCAATTCAGCCAATTGCTTGATCTCTTCAACGGGAAATTTTTGGTGTTCATCGCGCTCAATAACGCCTGGTTTCAAAACGTTTTGTGCAAATTCACGTGCAGCAATCTGAACTGCTTTGTGTTCTTCTGATAATTCGAAATGCATTGTTCGATAAAATTGATTTGTGCAAAGAAAAGCCATAATTGCCTTTGACAAAAAACTTTGTCATTTTGCCGTTTGTGAAATAACATTGTGCCATGAACAAAAGAGACTATGTGGTTTTGGGATTGATGAGCGGAACCAGCTGTGATGGTCTTGATATGATTTTGTGCCGGATCTTTTTTGATCAAAAATGGAATTATGAGATTCTGTGTTTTGAAACATCCGCATACAACGAGATGGAAATGGCAGCTTTGAAAGAAATTACCCGTCTAACAGCTGCTCAACTTATGCAGGCTCATGCCCATTGGGGAAATGTTTTTGGAGAGAGAGCCAAAACTTTTTTGAAAAACAATCCTGGTATTTCGGTGGATTTTATTTCTTCTCACGGGCATACAGTTTTTCACCAACCCAATAAAGGTTTTACTTTCCAAATGGGTTTGGGTGCAAATATTGCTGTTAAAACCAAACTGCCCGTTGTCTGCGATTTTAGGACAACCGATGTGGCATGGGGAGGTCAAGGTGCTCCATTGGTTCCTGTTGGCGATGCGTTGTTTTTTGGAGAATATGATTTTTGCATCAATCTGGGTGGCTTTGTCAATATTTCTTATGCAATAAACAAGGAACGTTTCGCTTTTGACGTGTGTCCGTTGAATATAGTGCTCAATGAATATGCAAGTCAGTTGGGCGCGCCATATGATGCGAGTGGAAATTGGGCAAGATCAGCTCAAATTCATGAGCCATGTTTACATGCATTGAATGCATTGGAGTATTACCAACAGCCGCCCCCGAAATCGCTGGGAGTGGAGTGGGTGAAATCCAATGTTTTCCCCATTATTGATCATTTTCAACTTTCCCCAAATGATGCTCTGTGCACCATGACAGAGCATGCGGCCATTCAATTGGCCAATACATTGAAAGGATGGGTAGGCCAATCTTTAATAACCGGAGGAGGAGTTTTGAATGACTATTTTATTGAACGGGTAAACGCTTATTTGACGGACATGAAGTTGGTGATACCGGAACATAATTTGGTTCATGGTAAAGAGGCCTTGATTTTTGCATTGCTAGGTGTCTTGCGTTGGGAAAACAATTACAATGCGCTGAAGAATGTAACGGGTGCGGAGTGCAGTTCAACGGGCGGAGCAATTTACTGCTATTGATCTATCCAAATAAAACAGAAATCAACTCATCCACTCTTCCAACGGCAATGACTTCGATGCCTGAGTAAGCACCTTCTTTGTTGTGTTTTGGGATAACTATTTTTTTAAAGCCCAATTTTTTGGCCTCACCAATGCGTTGATCAATTCGAGCAACGGGACGTATTTCTCCATTCAATCCGACCTCTCCGGCAAAGCAAGTCAATTCTGGCAGGGCAATGTCCTCGTTGCTGCTGATGATGGCTGATACAACTGCTAGGTCCATCCCCGGGTCTTCCATTCTGATTCCCCCAGCGATGTTCAAGAAAACATCTTTCATTCCGAGTCTGAATCCACATCGTTTTTCCAAAACCGCCAGAAGCATGTTTAATCTTCTCAAGTCAAATCCTGTCGTGCTGCGCTGTGGCGTGCCGTAAACAGCTGTGCTGGCCAGCGCTTGAATTTCAATGAGCATGGGGCGCATTCCTTCTAGCGCCGCAGAAATGGCAGATCCAGAAAGTCCATTTTGATGTTGTTGAATGAGCAGTTCACTAGGATTGGAAACTTCTCTTAATCCGCTACCCTGCATCTCATATATACCTAATTCATTGGTAGAGCCAAATCTATTTTTGGTTGTCCTCAATAAACGATAAACATGTTGCTTATCCCCTTCAAAAAGCAAAACGGTATCCACCATGTGCTCCAAAAGTTTGGGTCCTGCAATGGAACCTTCTTTGGTGATGTGACCAATCATGAAAATGGCGATATTGTTTTCTTTGGCAACTTTTAAAAGTCGCGTTGCATTTTCTCTGATTTGAGAAACACTTCCGGGAGCGCTATCGATGAGTTTGCTTTGTAGCGTTTGAATGGAGTCGATAATAACCAATTGTGGTTTCACTTGCGCTATGTGCGCCTCTATTTGCTCTATGTCGGTCTCCATCACCAGCCAGCATAAATCGTTTTGCAGTCCAACGCGATCAACCCTCATCTTTATCTGTTCTTCACTTTCTTCACCAGATACATACAACACGGTCATGTTGTTTTGCTGAAGTGCCAATTGAAGCAGGAGTGTTGATTTCCCGATTCCGGGCTCACCACCGAATAATATCAAACTTCCAGGAACCAGACCGTTTCCCAGTACCCGATTTAGTTCTTGATCAATAATGGCATAACGTGGGTAGTTTTGACTCTCTAGTTCTTTAACGGTACGGGCAGGTTGATTGATTCTAACCATCCCCGCATTAGTAATTGTTTCTTTACTCCCGCGTTGAATAACTTCTTCTTCAAAAGTGTTCCACTCTGAACAACTTGGACACTTTCCTGACCACTGTGGGGATTGGTGTCCGCAATTTCTGCAGAAATAAGCTGTTTTTGTTTTTGCCATTTGGCTAAGATATTTTAGTATTTTCACATTCTCGAAACAAACTGATAAATGAATCTAACATCAACGCGCAAGCCATTTATTTTGAATTTACTCATTTTTGTTTCATTGGGTTTGATGATTTATCTGGCTTTGGGTCAAGTATTGGTTTATTGTGCGCAATCTCAGATTAAAGTCAATTTGTCAAATGAGATTAAAGCTATTGTCATTGGCCATTCTCATCCAGAGTGTGCCATAGATCCCAGTTTCTTTCCGGGACTGGCTAATTTCGGTAAGTCTGGCGAGGCCCTTTTCTATGGCTGTCTGAAAGGACGTAAAATTCTTCAAGAGCACCCGGAAATCAAAACAGTCTTCATTGAATTATCGGCAAATCAATTGGACGCGCACATGGAGAAGTGGGTTACAGATGAGGAACATTTTCAGAGGGCCATGAAGTCATACTTTTTTTTGTTGCCGACTTCTTTGAAGTGGACGTTTTGGAGGAGTTTTCCACTACAATACAGCCAATCCCAGCTGATAGCTGAAAAAAAGATGTTGAACGTCTGTTTCATGGAGGAGTCGAAACGAAACGTGGTTGAAATGGAATGGGGCGGATTTGTGTCGCACGATAAAGTCGTGATGGATAGCTTGAGATTTCAAAAGGATTCTCCAACAATGCCGCTTCATCCCTACAGTCCCAATTTGAGCGCAATATTGGATTTTATTCAATATTGTTCGAGCCATGGAGTAGAACCAGTGTTGATCAGAACTCCTGTTCATGCCAGTGAACTCGATATTCATGAGTCATCCTTTCAGGATTTGGTGAAAAAGAACTTTGGTCATCTGAAATTTATGGATTTTCGTAGGTTTCCGCTGCAAGACAGCTGTTTTCTAGATCGAGAACATTTGAACGCAGAAGGTGCACGAATATTTACCCTTCATTTTTGTAAAGTTTGGTCTGAAGCATCCACTCATCGCGTCATGCAATGAGTTAACAATTTGATTCTTATTTTTTAATGAGTTGGGTTTGATTGGTGAAACAGAAAACATTGTACATTTGCACGCTAACCAAAAAAATATGAAAAAACTTTTATTGTCTATTTTTTCCAT
>CANGVU010000200.1 GCA_947457325.1 Flavobacteriales bacterium
AACACCTCCCTGACTGCTCAAATGATAAACGCGTGTTCCCCAATCACCTTTTTTGTTTCTTCCTGATGAATAATGCGCATCCAAAACTGGCGTAACATAATTGCCCATACCAGCAACGATGTAACCGTCCTGTAGATTGGGCAGTTTATCTATCACATTGATTTTGGCGGCTGCCAATTTCTCAGGATCTTGTGTTGACACTGACGCAGTAGGAAGAAAAGAAAACTTTATTTTTTCCATCTTCGACTTTTGCTCGATGATGGCTGGGTTGGAACTGATCTTGCCGGCATCACGCAAGCGAATCTTTAACTCTCCATCAAACTCAGCACTTTGCACCATTGAGGTGTCAACCTGCGCAAAAAATGTTGTTGTACATAAAAACAACAACATTGAAAAGATACTCTTTGCCTTATTCATTGTTACCTCCCTCTTTGTTTTCGATTACAGGACTGCTTTCCTCAATGTTGATTTCTTCAATTACCTCAGGCTGTTTGAGTTTTTCCGCTGCTTCAGCCTCTTTTAATGAAATGATTTCAAGTCTAGACTTGGCTTCGTCTTTGATTTTTTGATCTTCAACATTGGTCTCTATGGCTTCAATTGTAGCACGTGCTTGGAAGAAGTCGGCCATACCAATGTACACATCCACCAAAAGCAAGAAAGCCTTGTTACGGGGCTCCGCAAATCCACCAAACTGATCCACCATGTCATAAATCTCAGCCTCTGCCATTTCAAAATTGGCTTGATCATAGAACGATTTGCAACGCAAATACTTTACCTCAGCCGCTTGACGACCACCCTTCTCGATGATGACCGCCCAATCTGCGCGCGCTAAATCATACTCTTTGTTCTCTGCTCTCATTAAGCCTCTCCATTGGTAGGCTGTGTTTTTGACATCCTCTGGAATGCCTTGGTTGTCGATAACCTTGTTGGCGTATTCCATTGCATGAACATAGTCTTTCTTGTAATAAAAACAGCGCATCAGCCCCACTTGGGACTCTAAGACATTGTTCTTTGAAACCGCCACCTGTTCTAACTCTGTATAATGTTGCGCAGCGATATCCCAATTCTTTCTATTGAATTGAATGGTAGAGGCAGTTAATAAGGCATCCTCCGTGTATTCATTGAAAGGCTGCGCTATTACCGCATTGTAGGCATCCAATGCACCATCTTGGTCATTGGATTTGTACAAACACTCCGCCAACAAATAATTGGCTTCCGCTGCATGTAAGGCAGGCTGAAACTGTTGGATATACTGACGCAACTTGGGTACTGCAGCTTCACAATTTTCTGAAAAGCCCAATTCAGCAGCGCGAGAATACACCTCTTCTTCAATGTCGCTATCACTGACATTCAACACTTTCAGTCCTTTGATTTGTTGTTGGAAGGTCACATCTTCAATCAACATGGGCTTGACAATGGCAATGGCATCCAAAAGAATGGGATCATTGGGAAACTTGGTCACCAATTGATTCCATACTTGCTTCAACTTCTCCAATTTGTTTTGCTTCGCGAACAACAGGCATTGATCCGCCAGTGCCTTTTTGGTATAGGCGCTTCCTTCGTGATCCTTGAACAATATGGTATAGTATTCTTCCGACTCAATTAAACGATCATCCATCAAATAGGATTTGGCCAATTCATAGATTGCATCTACTTCATACTTTGAGCCGGGCAAATCCTTGAGCATGGATTTGAGCACCCAAGTTTTTTTATCCGGTTGTCCTAAATAACCATAGGCCAAACCTTTTTGATACATGGCGTAATCCTTATTGCCTTGGCTATCGTCTGCGACTTTGTCATAATATACAATCGCATTTTCATATTGCTTATTGACAAAGTAAACATCGGCTACGCGCAATACTGCATCATAATTTTTTCTTGGATCCTTAACACCATGGGTCTCGATGAATTTTTTAAAATACGGCAATGACTCCAAATACCTAGTCTTGGCCACCTCTGGATCGATTTCCTTTCCAGCCTCCTTGAACTTGCAATATCCTTGTCCATAATAGCCAGCTCCATGGTATTCTGTTTCAAACACACCTGGCTCATCTAAGAATTGCTCATAACGTTGAAAAGCCAAAGCATAATCATTCTTCTGGTAAGCTATTTCCGCCATCCAAAAGCGGGCACTTGCAGAGATGCGCTGATCAAGGGGGTAAGTGAAAGTTTGCTCAAAGAACTTCATGGCCTTTTCATACTCTCTGGACTGATACAACTCCACAGCTCTGTTGTAAGACAAACTTTGATAAGCAGCCTTAACCACATTGTCTTTCTTCTTGATTTTGTCCAATGAAGCCAAGGCCTTTTCATAATTCTTGGTCTTCATGTAAACATTCAGCAAGAATTGGTATGCCTCATCGTGTTTAGGGCTATCCGGATATTTAGCCAAGTAAGCTTCAAAAGAAGTGATGGCATCATCAAAAGGATCAGAGGACAACTCAAAAGCCAACTTGGCAAAATTGAACATGGCATCTTCTTGCAATTCTAAGTCAAAAGCCATGTCTCGTGCAGCACCAAATGCTTTCCATGCCTCGCGTTTGTTGTCCATCTTGATGTAGCACAAACCTTCATTGTAAGCCGCCATTTGTCCCAACAAATCCTCCTTGCTCTTGGCTCCACCGTATCCTTCTACTGCCTTTTGCCATTGTTCGCTGCGCTGATAGGCAAAAGCCAAACGGTATTGGTCTTCTCGACTCATTTGGCCTTTTCCTTTCACTTTGGCGAATTGCTCTAGATAGGGGATTGATTCCGCGTAACGTTCTTTGTTGAAGTAGGCATCTCCAACCAATTTTTGAATTTCCGCAGCTTTTCCCTCATCCAATTGAGTTGCTGCCTCTAGAACCTCATTGCTGTAGGCGATGAGCTCGTCATAGCGCTTTTGCAAATAATAAATCTGTGCGATATACAAGGGAACACGCTCGCGGAAGTTGGGGTTGTTCTTTAGAATTTCAAATCCTTCCAGAGCTGCCGTATAATCATTGTCTTCATAAGCCAAATGGCTGTACATGTACAACGAAGAAAATTGGTAAACACTCTCTTTGTCTTTGATTACAAAATACTCTCCACGCGCACCTTTCTTGTCTCCTTTGCTATAAAGTGACTCGGCTTTGTAGTAATGAAATACAATTTGATCTTTGTTTGACAATGAACGCATGTCCACCTTGGCTAGCCACTCCAAACATTTATTGGCGTTTTTCTTTTTGCCATAAAAGATTCCCATTTCGAAATAGGCTCTTTCTTTCTGTGGGGAATCTGGATGGTTGCGAATGAAGACATCCATCAAAAACTCTGCATCCTTGTGATACAATTCAAGCGCACAACGAGCGATGAAATATTCCGCATTGGCACATTCCATCGAAGTATTGATCTGACAAAACTTTTGCCTGTAATCTTCAAAGGCCTTGCGAGCTGGAGCAAACTTGCTTTGTTCAAACAATTCTACTGCATGCTGATAAGCCTGTTGATCATTCCAGAGTTGAAAAGGTCGTTGCGCATTGGCGGCAAGTGCCAGGATACACAACAGCATACACACCATCCATCCACGTTTCATAGTCATTTGCAATTTGTAGTAAAAATAACGGAGCCGAACAAGGATAATTGTTCGGCTCCGATGTATTTGCAAACGAAAGATTGTGAATGGCAGCGGACTATTTGGCCTCTGCTGCCTTCTTGTGATCGGCTAAAAACTGAGCCAATCCGCTGTCCGTCAATGGGTGTTTCAACAAGGCCATGATGGCGCTCAATGGGCCAGTCATCACATCAGCACCTATCTCAGCGCACTGAATGATGTGCATCGGATGACGCACACTGGCAGCTAAAATCTCTGTATCAAAACCATAGTTATCATAGATGCCTCTGATTTGTTCGATCAATTGAATACCATCGGTGGAAATATCGTCCAAACGGCCGACAAAAGGAGAAACATAGGA
>CANGVU010000201.1 GCA_947457325.1 Flavobacteriales bacterium
AGTGGTTGGGATTGGAGAGTGAATTGCGTTTGCGTGACATCGGCGGAGGCGTGAGTGCTTGTGCAGTGTGTGATGGATTTTTCTACAGAAACCAAGATGTAGTGATTGTTGGTGCTGGAGATACAGCTGCTGAGGAAGCTACTTATTTGGCCAAATTGTGCAAGAAGGTGTACATGATTGTGAGAAGCGATAAAATGCGCGCGAGCAAAGCCATGCAGCATCGTGTCATGAATACGCCAAACATTGAAGTGATTTGGAACGCCGTAACAGAGGAAGTTTTAGGAACAGATGGTGTTACCGGAGCGCGCTTTGTTATCAACGGAACAGAGAAGAGAGAAGTAGCTGCAACGGGATTCTTTGTGGCCATTGGTCATAAGCCCAACACGGATGTATTCAAACCATGGATCAACACCGACGAAGTGGGTTATATTTTGAATGTCCCCGGAACCGCAAAGACCAATATCGAAGGGGTTTTTGTAGCTGGAGATGCGGCTGACAAGACCTATCGCCAAGCCATTACAGCGGCAGGTACAGGTTGCATGGCGGCATTGGATGCAGAGCGTTATTTGGCCGCCAAAGGTCATTAATTGGAATCGATGAAAATTTGACATGATTGCAAGGGGAAGAGTTATCTTTGCATCATGTCAAATTTTACTTTGTCAATACATCAATCGGGGTTGAGTGCACAGCAAATTCTGCTGCACGACTACCGGTTAGCTTGGGTAAGCAGAGAGGCTTCGCTTCTGGGTCGTAAAGAGGTGCTTACCGGTAAGGCCAAATTTGGAATTTTTGGGGACGGAAAGGAAGTGGCGCAAATTGCCATGGCCCGTGCTTTTAAAAAGGGAGATTGGCGCTCTGGATATTATAGAGATCAGACTTTCATGATGGCCATCGGCGAATTATCAGTTCGTCAGTATTTTGCGGCTTTGTATGCGCATACGGATGTTGCGCAAGAACCAGCGAGCGGTGGTCGTCAAATGGGTGGGCATTATGCCACCAGGACCATCGATCAAAACGGCGATTGGAAAAACTTGATGGAGATGTACAATTCTTCGTCCGACATTTCCCCCACAGGCGGTCAGATGCCTCGTTTATTGGGTTTGGCTCAAGCCAGTAAAGTTTTCAAAGAAGTAAAAGAATTGCATGATTGGGTCAATTTTACCGACCATGGAAATGAGGTGGCATTTGGAACCATCGGAGATAGTTCTACCTCCGAAGGATTGTTTTGGGAAACCATGAATGCTTCAGCGGTTTTAAAAGTGCCATTGTGCATGAGTGTTTGGGACAATGGATGGGGAATCAGTGTTCCCAAGAAGTTCCAAACCGCCAAGGAAAGCATTTCAGAGGCCATGGCTGGTTTTGATTTAAACGACAACGGAGATGGTATCAAAATTTTCAAGGTCAAAGGTTGGAATTATGCGGAATTGATTCTCACTTACGCCAAGGCTGTCAAACTTTGCCGTGAGCAACATGTTCCTGTCTTGGTTCATGTTGACGAGTTGACCCAGCCTCAGGGACATTCAACTTCTGGTTCGCATGAGCGATACAAAACCAATGAATTGTTGGAGTGGTACAAAGACTGGGATTGTTTGGTGCAGTTCAAGAAGTTTATCTTGGCACAAGGTGTGGCCAGTGAGGCTGATTTGGATCAAATCCAAAATGAAGCCAAGCAGTGGGTTAGAGAAGAACAAAAAGCTGCATGGTCTGCGTTCCGCACATCTGTAGATGAAGATGTTCATGCGACAATCCATCATTTGTCGGCTTTTCAAAACAATGCGACGTGTGCGCCTTTGATACAGGCTTTGCAATCGACCAAAGATGCAGGGAAAAAGGAATTGATGAGCACCATGCATAAGGTTTTAAGAGCAATCGGCGATGGTGAGGAAACCAAAGGTTTGAGACAATGGCAGTTGTATTTAAAGACCAAGTATCAAGCACAGTACAGCAGCAATTTGTACAATGAAGGTCGTCAAGCTGTCAGCAATGTCGCTCCAGTAGCTCCCACATATGATGCCCAAGCAGAACAAGTGGATGGACGCGTCATCCTCAGGGATTTCTGGGATTACCAATTGAACAAGCGACCAGAGGTTTTGATTTTTGGAGAGGATGTTGGCAAGATTGGAGGTGTAAATCAAACTTGCGAGGGATTGCAAGAGAAATACGGAGAAATTAGGGTGAGTGACGCGGGAATCCGCGAAGCCACGATATTGGGTCAAGCGATAGGAATGTCGATGAGGGGATTGCGTCCCGTTGCCGAGATTCAGTATTTGGATTATATCTATTACGCATTGCAGATCATGCGTGATGACTTAGCTTCCGTTCGATACAGAACAGCGGGAGGCCAAAAAGCACCAGCCATCATCAGCACGAGAGGTCACCGTTTGGAAGGAATTTGGCACAGTGGAAGTCCCATGGGTGCCATTATCAGTAGTGTCAGGGGAATGATGGTTTGTGTTCCCCGCAACATGACAGATGCGGCAGGAATGTATGCAACTTTGTTGGAGGGAGATGAGCCTGCATTAGTGGTAGAGTGTCTCAATGGTTACCGATCCAAAGAAAACATGCCCAGTAATTTGGGTGAGTACAGAACACCCATTGGTATTGCCGAAGTGGTAAAAGAAGGAACAGATTTGACCTTGTTGTCTTATGGTTCTACATTCAATATTTGTCAGGCCGCTGTCAAAGAGTTGGAAGCAATGGATATTTCCGTTGAGTTGGTAGACGCCAGAACATTGTTGCCCTTTGATACAACCAATGTTAGTTTGCAGTCTTTGAAAAAAACCAATCGATTGCTCGTTGTGGATGAGGATGTACCCGGAGGAGCTTCGGCTTTTTTGTTGAATGATGTATTGCACCGACAAGGTGGTTACCAATACTTGGACGCTGCCCCTGTTACGTTAACAGCCAAACCACATTTGCCAGCTTATGGCACTGATGGTGATTATTTCAGCAAGCCTTCCATTGAAGAGGTTATCGACACTGTCCTTGGGATAATCCAAGAGTAAGGATTTTATTCATTGCACATTTTGGGCGATATTCGCTCAGATGAGAAGTGTTTTATTTTTTCTAATTGTTTTCTTTACCCCTCCGGTATTGTTCGGACAATACTATGTTCAAGGAATTGTTCAAGAGCAAAGCAATAAACAACCAATGCCTTTTGCATCCATTCAAATTGAAGGCACGACTACAGGCGTAATGGCAGATGCAGATGGGAAGTTCAGGTTGACTCCGCTCAAGTTTCCTTGTGTGCTGGTGGTGAATGCCATAGGTTTTGAAAAAAAGTTCGTCAGTTGCAGCAAGAATACAGCTGATTTGGTGATTGAGATGGTAGAGTTACCAGTTGATCGAGGTCCAGTTCTTCAGATTTATGATGACCGCATTTCTCAAAAGATCAAACAGGGAGCGCTTACCATTGAAACTTTAGACCTAAAAGCCATCAAGCAAAGTGCCACTGGGAATTTTTATGAGAGTCTTGGCGCACTCAAGGGTGTGGATTTAACTACAGCTTCTTTGGGATTTAGGATCATCAATACACGCGGATTTAATTCCACTTCGCCGGTTAGGACATTGCAATTGATTGATGGAGTTGACAATCAGTCGCCGGGCCTTAATTTTTCATTGGGCAATTTCTTGGGAGCTCCAGATTTGGATGTGCGATCTGTAGAAATCATACAAGGGGCCAGTAGTGCGTATTATGGTCCTGGTGCATTCAATGGTGTGGTTTCTATGGAAACAAAGAATCCTTTTGTATTCAAGGGTTTTTCCTTTCAGCGCAGGATTGGTGAGCGGAAGTTGGATGAATTTGCAGTGCGTTGGGCAGACGCCATTAAACAGTCCAGAGAAGGTTATGATCAAATTGCTTTAAAAGTCAATTTTTATGGAATGACAGCCTATGACTGGGAAGCC
>CANGVU010000202.1 GCA_947457325.1 Flavobacteriales bacterium
AATCTATTTCAATCCAAACATCACACAAGCGTAATAAAAAATTGCACCCATGGCTGCAGATATGGGGATGGTGATAATCCAAGCGGTGAGCAACTTACCTGTCACTCCCCATTTAACCGCGCTAATTCTTTTGGTAACACCTACACCAATGATAGAACCTGTAATGGTATGGGTTGTTGAAACAGGAATACCCTTGATCACCTCTCCGCCAATTTTCCATGGAAATTTCATTCCCTCCGTGAAAAACAAGGTTACTGCTCCAGCAGTTTCTGCGGCTACCCCTTCAAATGGTGTAACCTTGGTAATTTTGTTACCCATTGTTTTTACAATCTTCCACCCACCGCTCATGGTGCCAATGGCAATGGCCGCATAGCAGGCCAAAGGAACCCAATTGGGCATCTCTTTCATAGAAGAAATACTGCCGTTCGCAATCAAGGCAACAGTAATAATACCCATTACCTTTTGGGCATCATTTCCGCCATGCCCCACTGAGAAAGCTGCAGAAGAGAAAAGTTGTAAACGTTTGAACCAATGATTTGCCCTAGAATTATTCAATGAACTTAAGAACAGCGTGAAAACACCCATGACCACTATAATAAAACCCAACAAAAGCCACTTAAAATTATTGCCATGAAAAACAACTTTTAACCAGTAGGTTTCAAAATCAGCTTTTAGGTTTGAAGTATCAAAACGCTCCTTTGCATCTGCATCTGGACCAATCTTATGACTGTCTTTAATTTCAAAAGGAGTATCAATTTTTTTCTGTAAGTTCTTTTCTAAGGCTTTGGTCAATTCTGCGTTAACCTTCATGTCTCCCGCCTTCTTCATATAATCAGTGCGGATAACATAAATACAACCAGACTTATCTTCCACGCCCGTACTGTCATTTCCGGACTCAACAACAGGTGAATACTCTTTTAAATCTTCATCTTTGAATTTCAATGCTGCCTTTAATTCCTCCTTATCCACCTTCTCTTTGAAAGCCAAAGTATAGGAATGCGCTCCATTAAAATCTTTTTTGAACTCCAAAGCGCCCCATACCAAATAACATGTTCCTGTTATGATGGCCAAGGAAACCATCTTCATCCATGGGCCTTTGCGAAATGAATTTAAAAACCATATGGAGATCAAATAGGCCATAATCATTCCTGCTACTGGAGCTACGACAATAAATATTGCTGTGGCTCCAACTACACCGCCTCTGACAGCTTCCCAACCGAAAGCAGCCAAGAAAGCACCAGCAAAACCTCCAATCAAAGTATGCGAGGAGGAGGATGGTATACCATACCACCAAGTAATCAAATTCCAAGCGATAGCTGATAATAAACCCGCAAAAATCATGGGCAATGGATGGCGGTCAGGTTGTGTAAACTCATCTTGAACAGTCTTGGCAATGGTATTGGCAACACTGTGATCTTTGAAAATAAAGAATGCAACAAAATTGAAAAATGCAGCCCAAACGACAGCCTGAAAAGGAGTTAGCACCTTAGTAGAAACTACCGTCGCTATAGAATTGGCCGCATCGTGGAATCCATTGATAAAATCGAATATCAAGGCCAAAGCAATGATAACGATAAGGAAAGTTGAATACTCCATGTTGGTTTACGAATTTTTGACCAATATACTTTCTAAAACGTTCGCAACATCTTCGCACTTGTCTGTTGCTGTTTCAAGGCTGCTTAACACTTCCTTTTGCTTAATCAACACCATGGCATTGTCTTGTTCGGAAAACAATCTAGCGATGGCTTCATCAAAGATATCATCAGCGTGATTCTCGAGAGAATTGATGCGAACGATGGCGTCACGAACACGCTGTGCATTGCGCATGTTACGCAAATCACGAATCGCAGTATCAATCTCCATTACCTGCTTCAACAATACCTCGCTCATCAATTCCATGGATTTACTAAACTCAGTAACTCCGTAAAGTTGAATTCGAGACGCACATCCATTAATATAATCTGCAATATCATCAATACTGGTTGCCAAAGCATGAATATCCTCGCGATCAAAGGGAGTGATAAAATTATCTGCCAATTCTAGGAAAATTTTATGGGTCATTTCATCCCCTTTGTGCTCATACTCTCTAATATCGCGAATAATAGCATTCAACTCGTTCTTATCGGTTGTCAAAAACAATTGATTAAATTTTTTGGCTTGGTCGACCAGATTAGCAGTGTCTTCTGCAAAAAGATCAAAGAATAAACCATTCTTTGGAACCATAAAAGAGAATAGTGAACTTAATTTCATTTCAATAATTTTTTGCAAAATAACATGCAATATGTTACGCCAATGTTAAGCAAAGATTGTTTTATCCGTACCTTTCCGCTTTCTTAAAATAAAACTTATTACCCTTGAAAATATAGTCGTACATAGCACTATTGGGTGAAAAACAGATGGGTCAAACCAACACATTCATATCTCCATATCTTAACATTATCATAACAATTGCATAATTATACAGTGACATAAAACGAGCTTTTGCCAAATTAGTTTTGCCAGCGTAAAAAAAATGTTATGTTGAATTTAAGCAAAATCCTAATTATCATTCTCTGCTCGACAATGTCCTTGGTGGCATCGAGCCAAGTCACAACAACAACAAGCAGCGTTGCAACAAAACCAGAAGAAAAAAAATGGTACGATAAAATGCGCTTTTCTGGTTACGCACAATTTCGTTACAATCGTTTACTAGAGAGCAATCCTGATCTCAAGTGCGAGCAATGCGATAGATCATGGGGAGAAAACAATTCTTTCGCTTTCCGCAGAGCCCGGCTAATCTATCAAGGACAGGTTCATCAAAGGGTATTTGCTTACATTCAATTTGATTACGCCAGCGCAATTAGAGTGAGGGCTGACAAATCAGAGAATTTGCACTATTTGCAGGTAAGGGATGCTTACTTTGATCTAGGCTTGGATGACAAAAATGAGTACCGTATTAGAATAGGACAATCAAAAGTTCCTTACGGGTTCGAAAATATGCAAAGTTCAAGCAATCGTCTACCGTTTGATCGGAGTGATGCTTTGAATAGCGCGGTGCCCAATGAACGTGACTTCGGGGCCTTTTTCATGTGGGCTCCAGAAAAAATTCGCAAGCTTCAAAGAGATACTTTGGCCGCTAATGGAAATAAGGGCATGGGTGATTATGGTGTGTTCACCATTGGTGTTTATAATGGGCAAACCGCTAACAAACCCGAACTCAACAATCAATTGCACGCAGTGGCTAAATTGTCCTATCCCTTCAAAATTGCCAATCAAATTATTGAACCAGGTGTAATGGCTTATTCAGGAAGGTTTGTTTTGTCACCAGATAACATCACATCTGGTGTAGGTATAACCAATGACTACGAATATGACGACCAGAGATTGGCTTTTGGAATGATGATACAGCCCAAACCTTTAGGCATTTTGGCTGAATATACCATTGGAAAAGGTCCGGAATACAATTCCTCTTTGGATAGCATCATGACGCAAAACTTACGCGGTGAGTTCGTAACCATAAGTTACAGAAAAACATTTAATGAACAGGTAATACAACCCTATCTCAGAATTCAAAACTACGACGGTGGGAAAAAAATGGAAAAAGATGCCCGCAGCTACACTGTTAAAGAGTGGGAGGCTGGTATTGAATGGATACCTGTAAGAAATTTTGAGTTAACAGTTGCTTATTTGCAATCAAGCAGACAATATTCAGACCGTGCAACTCCTCAGTATGACGAATCTGGTCACTTGCTGCGCGTTCAGATGCAATTCAATTATTGATCAATCCTCATTTGTTAATTCAGCATTAACATTAGTTGCCTTCTTACTCGTCATTGCAATGAATTATTAAAACTTCTGTAACATTCTATTCACGCACAAAGTTTGTATTTGTATGTGATGAA